>VFBG01000018.1 GCA_006515835.1 bacterium
CAGAAGGGCTCCGGCGGGCAGGGTCGAGAGGAAGGTGCGACGGCGCATGGGACGGCTCCGTAAAGGGACGACCAACCCTAGTCGGTTCCTATCCCGAAGAAACCCTCCCAGTGCCATGGTCAGACGAGAACCGGCCGAGGCCAATGGTGACAGATGTCACGACCTGTAGTACGGGAATTGCACACGGAGACGTTGCCATGCTGCCGCTTCTGCTGACGCTGTTGTCGGATCCTTCAGCGCCACCGGCGTCCGTGCCGTTGCTCGATGCAGCAGCGCCCGTACTGGTCCTTGGCACCTCCGCGGAAGACCTTTGCAACTCAGGCAGATTCCGGCGGGTGGCCCGAGCAGCCGAGCGGTCCGGTAGTCTGGTGGGCAATCTGATGTATTCGCCGGAGGACGAGGTCCGAAGCTTCCTCTTGCTCGATCGGTCCATTGGCGGCTGCCCCGCGCCAATTTCCTATGCTGTTCCGTACAGGCAGGACGACTCTGCCCGGCAACGGGCACCCCGCGCGGGTCGCGAATCGATCGGTCTTCAGCCTTACCCGCCCAGATCCAGCGAATAGCCCGCCGAGCGAACCGTCCGGATCGGATTGACCGTCCCCTCGACGTTCAGCGCCTTGCGCAGGCGGCCGACGTGGACGTCAACGGTGCGGGCCTCGACGTAGACGTCCGAACCCCAGACGGCGTCGAGCAGTTGTTCGCGGCTGAAGACGCGGCCGGGGTGCTGCATCAGGTGGTCGAGCAGGCGGAACTCGGTCGGGCCGAGGTGGATCTCCTGGCCTGAGCGGCGGACTCGGTGGGCGACGCGGTCGATGACGATGTCGCCGTGGTTGAGGCGGTCGTCGGCCAGTCCCGGGCGGATGCGGCGCAGGACGGCGCGAATGCGGGCGATCAGCTCGCTCATCGAGAACGGCTTGGTCAGATAGTCGTCGGCGCCGGTGTCGAGGCCGCGGATGCGATCGCTCTCCTCGCCCCGCGCGGTCAGCATGATGATCGGCATATTCCGCGTCTCGGACTTGCCGCGGATGCGACGGCAAACCTCGATCCCCGACAGTTTGGGCAGCATCCAGTCCAGCAGAACCAGATCGGGCAGACGCTCCTCGATCTGCAGCATGCCCTCCTCGCCGTCCGAAGCCACCACGACGCGGTAGCCCTCCTTTTCAAGGTTGTAGGACAGGAGGGTCGCCAGGGCGTCCTCGTCTTCCATAACCAGAACATAGGGCTGCACGGGATATTCTCCGGGTTCAGACGGGCGTCGGCGGTTCGGGGGAGACTTCGGCGGCGTCGGGGTTCCAGCGCGGGCGCTCGCCCGTGAACTCCTGACCGGTGATCTCGTAGTAGATGGTTTCGGCGATGTTGGTGGCGTGGTCGCCGATCCGCTCGAGGTTCTTGGCCATGAACAGCAGGTGGGTCCCGGCCGTGATCGTGCGCGGGTCGCCCATCATGTAGGTCAGCAATTCCCGGAACAGGGCGTTGTAGTGCTCGTCGACCTCGTCGTCTGTGTTCCAGACGGCGATGGCGCGGTCGATCTCGGCGGCGGCATAGGCGTCCAGCACGTCGCGCAGGCGCATGGAAACCAGCTTGCCCATCCGCTCGATCGAACGGGTCAGGGGCTGCATCGGTTCGCCCTCGGCGAGGATGAGGCCGCGCTTGGCGATATTCTTGGCCAGATCGCCTGTGCGTTCCAGATCCACCGCCAGCTTCATCGCCGCCAGGGTGCGGCGCAGGTCAGAGGCGACCGGCTGACGAAGCGCGATCAGGCGGATGGCCTTACGCTCGATGTCGCGATGCATCGCATCCAGCTTGGAGTCACGATCGACGACCGCGCGGGCCAGGGCGATGTCGCGGCGGGCGACGGAGTCAACGGCGTCGGCGACCTGGGCCTCGGCCAGACCGCCCATGCGGGCGACCTCGGCGGTCAGCTGGTTCAGTTCGTCGCCATAGGCCTTGACGGTGTGCTGGTTCATCAGCCGAATCTTCCGGTGATATAGTCCAGCGTGCGCCGCTCGCGGGGATTGGTGAAGATGTCCTCGGTGTCGCCGGTCTCGACCAGACGGCCCATGTGGAAGAAGGCCGTGCGCTGGCTGACCCGGGCGGCCTGGGCCATCGAGTGAGTGACAATCACGATGCAGTAGCGTTCGCGCAGCTCGTCGATCAATTCCTCGATCTTGGCCGTCGCGATCGGGTCCAGGGCCGAGCAAGGCTCGTCCATCAGGATGACCTCGGGCTCCACGGCGATGGCGCGGGCGATGACCAGCCGCTGCTGCTGTCCGCCCGACAGGCCGGTGCCCGGGGAGTGAAGGCGGTCGGCGACTTCTTCCCACAGGCCGGCCCGCTTCAGCGAGGCCTCGACCACGCTGTCCAGCTCGGCTTTCGAGGACGCCAGGCCGTGGATACGCGGACCGTAGGCCACGTTCTCGAAGATGGTCTTGGGGAAGGGGTTCGGCTTCTGGAATACCATGCCGACGCGGGCGCGCAGCAGGACGGGATCGACCGCCTTGGCGTTGATGTCGTCACCGTCCATCTCGATGCGGCCGGTGACCTTGCAGCCCGGGATGGTGTCGTTCATGCGGTTCATGGTCCGCAGGAAGGTCGACTTGCCGCAGCCCGACGGCCCGATCAGGGCCGTGACGGTCTTGTCCGGAATATCCAGCGAGACGTCGTAGAGCGCCTGTTTGCCGCTGTAGAAGACCGAAACATCGCGGGCCGCGATCTTCGTCGGTCCCATCGGCGCGGAGCTGTGCACGACGGGCGGGGCGGCGATCACGGGCGGGCTCTCGGATGAGCCGCCGCTCTCGGTTCCGTCCGGTGCACGAAAGAGGTTGAATTTCATTCAGCTACCACCGGCGTTCAAAGCGCCGGCGCAGGAAGATGGCGGCGGCGTTCATGACGATCATGAAGGCGAGGAGGACAAGGATGGCCGCGGCCGTCCGTTCGTGGAAGGCGCGCTCGGACGCGTTTTCCCAGATGTAGACCAGCGAGGGCAGGGCACCTGTCGGCTCGCCGAGGGAGGCGGGAATGCCCGGAATGAAGCTGACCATGCCGATCAGCAGCAGGGGCGCCGTCTCGCCCAGCGCGTGGGCCATGGAGATGATGGCACCTGTCATGACGCCGGGCATGGCCAGCGGCAGGGTGTGCTGGAACACCGTCTGGGTCTTCGAGGCGCCCATGGCCAGGGCGGCTTCGCGGATCGACGGCGGCACAGCCTTCAGAGAGGAGCGGGTGGCGATGATGATCGTCGGCAGGGCCATCAGGGCCAGAACCAGACCGCCGACCAGCGGGCTGGCGCGCGGCAGGTGCATCCAATTGATGAACAGGGCCAGGCCCAGCAGGCCGTAGATGATGGACGGCACGGCGGCGAGGTTGTTGATATTGACCTCGATCAGGTCGGTGATCCGGCCGCGGGGCGCGAATTCCTCAAGGTACAATGCCGCGCCGACGCCCAGCGGAATGGCGATGAAGGCAGTGACCAGAAGCATCAGGGCGGAGCCGACGACGGCACCGAGTACCCCGGCCAGCTCGGGCTCGGTGGAGTCGCCCTTGGTGAAAAGGCCGGTGTTGAAATGGGCGGCGACCTGGCCTGAGGCCTTCATCCGGTCCAGCCAGTCGATCTGTTCGTTGCTCAGGCGGCGCTGATCAGCCGGTGTGTCGCGCGAAATCTCATGCTTGAAGAACAGGTCGGCGTCGTCGGACACGGGTGCTGCGATCGGCACGCTCTGGCCGATCAGGTTGGGATTGGCCTGGATGCGGGCGGCGGCGGCGAACTTCAGCTCGGACGAGAACAGGCTGCGCATGGCGGCCGCCTTAGTGCCCTGGGCATCGTCGGCGACGCCCATGCGCGCCAGTTGCTGCTCGGCGACCAGCAATTCGAAATTGGTCCCCTGCGGATAGGCGCGATCGACCCGGGCGGGGTCCATATAGACCGGCACGGTGATGGTGTGGGTGTAGAAGGCCGTGTGGCCCTGTTCGATGATCCGTCCCAGCAGCAGCAGCAGGAATCCGACCGCGACGCCAATGGCGAGGAGGCCGTAGAGTTTGAACCGGCCTTCGCGTGCATAGCGCCGCTTCAGACCGCCGCGCAGACGTTCGGCGCGCATTTCCGAGGTGACAGATTTCTCAGTCATACTGCTGCCGGTAGGTCTGGACGATGCGCTGGGCCACAATGTTCAACATCAGGGTGACCAGGAAGAGGGTAAGCCCAAGGCCGAAGGCGGACAGTGTCTTGGGGCTGTTGAACTCCTGATCGCCGGTCAGCAGGGTGACGATCTGGACCGTGACGGTGGTGACGGTGTCCAGCGGGTTCATGGTCAGGCGGGCGGCAAGGCCGGCGGCCATCGTCACAATCATGGTCTCGCCGATGGCGCGCGACATGGCCAGCAGCATGGCGCCGGCGACGCCGGGCAGTGCGGCCGGCAGCAGGACCCGCTTCACCGTCTCCGACTTGGTGGCACCCATCGCGTAGGAGCCGTCGCGCAGGCTCTGGGGCACGGCGTTAATGATGTCGTCCGACAGGGAGCTGACGAAGGGGATCAGCATGATGCCCATGACCATGCCGGCGACGAGCGCCATCTGGTTCTGGACCAGCATCAGATACTGACCGAGGCCGTCCAGCGGTCCGCCGGCCAGCAGGGCGCCTATACCGTTGAAGAACTCGCGAAAGGCCGGGCCGACTGTAAGGGCGGCGAAGAAGCCGTAGACCACCGTCGGGACGCCGGCGAGGATCTCAAGCACCGGCTTGACCGTGGCGCGGAAGACCGGCCCGGCGTACTCCGACAGATAGATGGCCGAGAACAGCCCGACCGGCGCGGCCACTGCCATGGCGATCAGCATGATGAGGAAGGTCCCGGCGAACAGGGGCAGGGCGCCGAAGGCTCCGGTCGATCCGACCTGGTCGGCGCGTATCGCGGTCTGAGGGCTCCACTGGGTTCCAAACAGGAATTCGGCGATCGGAACGGAGGCGAAGAACCGCATGGAGTCGTAGACGAGCGACGCGATGATGCCGACGGTGGTCAGGACGGCGACGGCCGAACAGGCGAAAAGTACGCCGACGACCCAGCCTTCGACCCGGTTGCGGGCGCGCATGCCCGGCCGGATCTGGCTGAAGACGAACAGGGCGCCCAGCAGGGCGGCGAGCGAGGCGCCGACGATGCCGCCCAGCGACAGCATCTGGCTGATACGCGCGGCACGCCGGCCCTCGGCTGGCAGGAGTTCGGCGTAGGGCGCCGGCCAGATCTGGACCGCTGCGCGGCCATCCCCGACGGCTCGGGCGTCAGCAAAGAACGCCTCACGCCGGAAAGGTTCGAGTTGCTGCACAGCCTCGGGCGCGCCGGACGCCGTCAGTTGCCGCTCCACGTCGGGTGCGAAGACGGCCGCCGCCATCAGCACCACCAGCGCCGGAACAGCCGTCCAGATCAGGGCGTAGGCACCGTGCTGGCCCGGACGCGAATGGGAGCGCTCTCCAGCCGACAGGGTCCGCGCACGACGACTCGCAAGGGCGCGGCCGCCGACATAGGCGGCGACGGCTGCGGCGATCAGGATCGGCAGGAAAAGCCAGGTCATGGACGTCCGGGAGAGCAGAATCGGGCTGACCGGTCGCCCGGATCGCCCCGGGCCGATAACTGCCCCGGAATGGTCAGCGGATTACGACGAGGGGATGACAGTTCTGTTACGCTGCAGGACCCTGCACCGGCTCGCCGTCACGAAGCTGTAACGTCGACCCGGCGAGCGGCGACCGGGAAATAGGCAGTGAAGGACGCCCCCTGTCCCGGCGCGCTTTCGACCGTCAGACCGCCACGATGCCGGTTGACGATGTGTTTGACGATGGCGAGGCCCAGGCCGGTGCCCTGCCGCTCACCGCTCTTCTGGCCCTCGACGCGATAGAAGCGCTCGGTCAGACGCGGCAGGTGCTCGCGCGCCAGTCCGGGACCGTGATCCCGGACGGTGACCGCGGCGTAGCGCTGGCCACTCTCCCGGTCAGGCGTGACAAGCGGCAGCCGGGTGGCACCGTCGCCACGATTGCCGCCGGACCAGGGGGCCGCGGCCTCGTCCAGGGCAATGTCGGGCCGGATCACGATCTCCACGGTTCCGCTGGCGGGAGAGTATTTGATGGCGTTGTCGACCAGATTCTGGACGACCTGCAGGATCTCGTCCCGGTCGCCGTTCACCGGGGCGCTGGTTTCGCGGTCTTCCAGCTGGACGACGACGTTGCGTTCGGCGGACAGGACGCTGACGGCGTCCACGACATCAGCAGCTGCGCGGGCGAGGTCGACCCGCCCGGCCGGCGGAATGTGTTCGTTCAGCTCTATCCGGCTGAGGGACAACAGATCCGAGACCAGCCGGCTCATCCGGTCGGCCTGGGTGGCCATGATGTCGAGGAAACGATCCCGGGCCTTTGGATCGTCGCGGGCGTGGCCCTTCAGCGTTTCAATGAAGCCGGACAGGGAAGCCAGCGGGGTCTTCAGTTCGTGGCTGGCGTTGGCAAGAAAGTCGACGCGCATGAGTTCCATGCGGCGGACGTCGGTCTCGTCGCGCAGGACCACGAGGGCCAGCGGGCCCGTTTGCGCTTCAGCCAGGGGTTGGGTGACCGCCCGCCAGTGCCGCGTCTGGGCGCCCACGCCGGCGTAATCGGTCGTGCGGGTCAGGCCTCCGAAAAGGGCCTCGTCGACGGCCTCGAGCACAGCCGGGTCGCGCAACACGGGCACCAGCAGCCCGCCCTCGCGCTGGATGCGCAACAGGTCGCGGGCCGCGGCGTTGGCCAGGACAATGCGTCGACCGGCGATGTCGTCAGCCTCGCCCCCCGCCACCACCAGGACCGGGTCGGCCAGGGCTTCGAACACACGCTCCAACAGCGAAGCCTCAGTCTCCAACGGCGCTTCGGACGGTTCGAGACCGTCCTGGTCTGTCGGCATGGGCGAGGAGGGCGGCGTCCGGTTCAGGACCCAGGCAGAGAAGCCAATCAGGGCACAGCCGCCAAGCAGATACGGAGCCAGGGCAGGCTGATAGGCCGCCAGGCCGACGAGCACCGCTATGGCAATCCCCGTGCTCGCGCCGGAGGTCCAGAGGCGTGAGCCTGTCTGGGGCGCCACGGGAGAGATGGAGACTTCGTAGGGCATTCACGCTTTCATCGGATGCGCGACTCGTGTCGTGGAACATGACACGGAATTCATGACAGCGACGCATCGCCGATGCGAGTTCGCCTTGTCAAACATCCTTTACACACCTAATCCTGAGCGCAACAGGTACGGGCAGGGAAGACATTATGGCGGCGGCGTTGACGCTCGAAGGCGTGAGCAAACGGTACGGCGACTTCCAGGCCGTGCGCGATCTGAGCTTCCAGGTCGAGAAGGGGACCATCTGCGGCTTCCTGGGTCCGAACGGCGCCGGCAAGACCTCGACGCTCCGCATGATCCTCGGGCTGCAGGCCGCCAGCTCGGGGCGGATCGATATTCTCGGCGCCGACGACGGCCGCAAGGTGCGCGACCGGATCGGCTTCCTGCCGGAGGAACGCGGGCTCTACAAGAAAATGACGCCGGTCGACGCCATCGCCTTCTTCGGTGCCCTCAAGGGCCTGCCGAGCGGTGAGGGTCGCCGACGGGCGCGCGAGATGCTGGACGCCCAGGGGCTGGGCGCCTCCAAGCGCAAGAAGATGAAGGAGCTGTCCAAGGGGATGGCCCAGAAGGTCCAGCTGATCGCTTCGGTGGTGCACCGGCCGGAGTTCGTGATCCTCGATGAGCCGTTCTCTGGCCTCGATCCGGTCAACCAGCAGGGCCTCGAGGCAGTGATCCGCCAGCTGGCGGCGGACGGCGCCACGGTCTTGCAGCACGCCGAGCGGCTGTGCGACAAGGTCGTGCTGCTGGCACGCGGCCGCAAGGCCTTCGAGGGCACGGTGACCGAGGCGCGCGCGACCTCGAAACGGTTCCTGGAGCTGGAGGGTGTGATCGATCCGGCGGCGGCGGCGGCCCTGCCGGGCGTCAGCGGCGTCGAGACGATATCGGAGCATGACGGCGTGCGCGTGCTGAAGGCCGCGCTGGCGGCCGGCGGCCGGGGCCAGGAGGCGCTCAAGGCGGCCTTCCTTGGCGGGCTGGACGTCCGGCGTTTCGAACTGCGCGAGCCCACCCTGCACGACGCCTTCATCAGCCTGACCGGCGACAATCCCGATATCGACCAGTCGGTGAAGACCGCCGCGGAGGCCGCCCGATGAAGCGCATCCTGCTGATCGCGCGGCGTGAATACGCCGCCTACGCCAAGACCGTGGGGTTCTGGCTGTCGTTGCTGGCGTTTCCGATATTCGCAGTGCTGGGCGGGATCCTGCCGACCCTCATGATGTCGTCAGAACCGGTTCGCGAGGTCGTCGTGCTGGAACAGGGGGGCCAGGCCGCGGGGCTGGCGGCTTCTGTCAGGGACGCCCTTCAGTCCGAGCGGGAACGCCGCGAGGCGCGGCAACAGCAGGCCGTCGCCGCGGCCGAAAAGCAGAGCGGCAAGGCCGGCGCCACGGCTGCCGGAGAGGCGCTGAACCGGCTGGGCGGCCTGCGCCTGCGGATTGTCGGTACCCCGGCAGACCTTGGCGCTTCAGCGCCGGGGGAGGCGCGCGAGCGGCTCGTGCGCCACTATCTCGGAGATGGGGCGCCGGAGGCTGATCAGCTGGATTCCGTCGTGCTGCTGGACCGCGTCGCTGGCAAGCCGACCGCCCAGGTCTGGACCCGGCGTGCGACCGACGACACGGTCCAGGAATTCGTCACGGAGGCGCTGAAAGAGGCCAACCGTCGCGAAGTCTTTGAGCAGGCCGGGATCGACTCCACCGTCGTTCAGCAAGCCGAGCGCTTCCAGCCGGCCGTGACCGCCCTGTCGCCGAAATCGGCCACGGGCGGCAAGGTTTCTGACCGCGACCGGCTGCCGTTGATCATAGGTCTGGCCTCGGGATTCATCCTGTGGTCGCTGATCATCACCGGGGCCTCTATCCTGCTGAACAGCGTCATGGAGGAGAAATCCAACAAGATCCTCGAGGTGCTGCTGTCCTCGGCCTCGGCCTCGGAAATCCTGACCGGCAAGGTGTTGGGCGTAGCCATGCTGACCACCACCGTGATGCTCGTATGGGGCGGAATAAGCGCGGGCGGATTGCTGGCGGCGTCACCCGAAATGGCGGCAATGGTCGGTGAGGTGCTGCTCGAAGGCGGCATGCTCGGCTATTTCATCGCCTACGCCGTCGGTGGCTATCTCATGTACGCCGTGCTGTTCGCGGCCGTCGGCGCGTTCTGCGAGACTCCGCGCGACGCCCAGACCCTGATGGGGCCGATCATGATGATCCTGATGGTGCCGATCTTCGTGATGTTCATGGCCGTGCGGACGCCCGATGCGCCGGTGGTGCAGATCCTGTCCTGGGTGCCGTTCTTCACCCCCTTCCTGATGAGCGCCCGCGCGCCGTCGGAACCCCCCATGATCGAGGTGGTCGGCACCATGGCGGGCATGTTCGCCTTCGCCCTGTTTATGGTCTGGGTGGCCGGGCGGGCGTTCCGGGCGGGTGCCCTGTCCGACGTCAAGCTGAGCTGGAAGAGCTTCGCCGGCGCCATCCGGGGCGGCGGGAAGTAGGCCCCCGCTTTCGTCATCCTCCGGCAAGCCGCCTCTTGGCGGCGCAGACCGGGGGACCCAGCGGCGCGCGAGAGCGCGACCCTGCCGGGAGCGCCGCTGTTGGCGACTGCCTGCCTGTACAGATCGCCTTCTGCGCCGCTGGGTCCCCCGGGTCTCGCGGAGCCTGTCCTTGGGCCGAGCGAAGCTCGGACCCGAGGGCTCGCCGGAGGCGAAGCTCGGACCCGAGGGCTCGCCGGAGGATGACGATAGCAAGCAAAAGGGCCGCTGCGGTTTCCCGCAGCGGCCCTTGATCGTTTCGTTCGGTCGGTCGCTTAGGAGCGCGGACCACCCACGCCCGGCACGCGGGGCTTCGGCGGCGGCAGCAGGCCTTCGCGCTGCATGCGCTTGCGGGCCAGTTTGCGGGCGCGGCGAACAGCCTCGGCCTTCTGGCGGGCGCGCTTCTCCGAGGGCTTCTCGTAGTGCACGTGGCGCTTCATCTCGCGGAAGCTGCCTTCACGCTGCATTTTCTTCTTGAGGGCCTTGAGCGCTTGATCGACGTTATTATCGCGAACGAAAATCTGTACCAGGTTGAACTCTCCTTTGGCCGCCCGCCGCGCACCTCGAAAGGGAGACGGGCAGACAAATAAAATCTCGGTCCGACAGACAGGGTCCGCGGATGAAGGCGGGCTGATACACGTTCGCCCCCCTCGTGTCCAGATCGTCGCGCTTCTATCTGAAGCCTCGAAACGCCCGCCGGACGGGGATATGCTGTCGCCATGACCGATGCGCCACACCTGTCGAACGAGACGCCCGGGGGAGACTGGGCCGACCGCATGGAGCAGACCGTGCTGGACGCCGCCCTGGGCCTCGCGCCCCGGCTGGGCTGGAACAGCCGGATGGTGCGGGCCGCCTGCGCCGCTTGCGGCCTGTCGCTGGGCGATGAGGAACTGCTCCTGCCCAACGGCGCGCGCGATCTGGCGGCCCTGTTGTCGCGGCGACACGACGACCGGGCGTTGGCTGCACTGGCCGATATCGATGCCAAGTCGCTGAAGATGCGCGAGCGAATCGCGGCGGCGGTGTCGGCGCGAATGGAAGCCGGGGCCGCCGAGCTGGAAGCCACGCGCCGCTGCGCCGCCTTCCTGGCCTTGCCGCCCAACGCCGACCTGGGGCTGAAGCTGGCGTGGGAGAGCGCCGACCTGCTGTGGAACTGGGCGGGAGACACCGCCACCGACTGGAACCACTATTCCAAGCGGGCGATCCTGTCGGGCATCCTGATCCCGGCCCTGACCATGCGCTGGTTCGACGGCCGCGAGGCCGCCGAGGCGTTTGTCGCCGCCCGCATCGAGAACGTCATGGCCTTCGAGAAATGGAAGGCCGGCAAGGATTTCGATGCGCCGCTGAAGAAGGCGGCCGATGTGCTGAGCCGGATGCGGTACGGGGCCAGGATTCCCCAATAGCTTTCGTCATTCCGGGCGGAGAGGCGCGAAGCGGCTCGAAGACCCGGAACCCAGCGGCGCCGCGACGGCGGCGAAACACCATCGACTGCCTCCATCGAGCGCCGGCGCTCCCGACAGCTTCGCGCTCACGCGCGCCGCTGGGTTCCGACGGGTGGGAAGCGGACGTTAAGGCAGATGCTGTAGCAGCGAGGTCGGACGATGGAACAACGACCTGAGAGAGCACCTATGCGCCGATTTTGGTTTGTCGCAGCTATTCTCGTCGGGTTGAGCGCAAGCCAGCCAGCCCTTGCCTGCCGTATTCGCGGTCAAATCGATCTGAGGGATGTCCGTTACGCTGACGTGGTTCTGGTTGGACGGATATCCAACTACAGGATCATCCGGGACCAGGATTTCCGTGAGCGGATGCTGAGCAACCCGAATCTCACGCCGGACATGCGCGAGATGTATGCGGGGCGACAGTCACTTCTGCCTGATTACGCGCGCTTTGATATCGAAGTCGCTGAGGTCCTCGTCGGCACTGCGCCAGACCGCCTGTCAGCGACCTGGGACAACTCAACGTTCGGTGAGCCCGAAAGCATGCCTCCCGGCCCCTTCCTCATCGCCCTACGTAATCCGTCGTCCCAAACGCCACCGCTTCGCGGGCCGAGTGCCACAATCTTCCCCAACGCCGACCCTGCCTTACCCACGCTTCTTCAAGCCCCCTGCGCGAGTCCCTTCCTCTTCGAAAACGATAGCGATCAGGCTGCTGAGGTTCGCCGGATACTGGGTGTCCGGCAGCCGGAGGGATGACCGCTAAGGGTCGGGAACCGACAGTCCCCCACGGGTGGAAAGCGGACGCTAGTCCGTTAGCTCGGATCGCCAATAAAAACCTGTGTCGTCTATCTCCAAAATTGACCCGAACTTCTCATCCCCAACGATAGTACCGTTGTGCATTATGGCGTCAGGATTGCCGTGCTCATCCGCGTCATCAGAGACGAAGACGAAGCGGCGACCTGTAGCGCTTTGAAGATCAAGCCCCAGCACAGCCAAATCCTTTATCGTGCCGCTCGTGGGTAAGTAGCCGCGCTCTGTCATCTGCGCATTGAAGTCGCAGAATATCTCGGGATCGGATGATTTGGCACGAGGAGACACGAGAGCAAGGTAACTCGGTCCGCCGAACGGCTCAAATGGGTCGCGAACGGACATGGCCGTCATCGCCATAATCGAACCCCACCGCCCGCCTGCCTTCCCGACAGTGTATTCCCGCCCCGTATAATCTCGCCCCTTTGAACCCTCGACCCGACCTTCCGGCCCCCGCCCGCCGGCGCGAAACCACGCCCATCCGCGGCCTGCGTCCGATACTGACGTCCCCGCGTGCTTACTGGTCAAATGCCCACCGGGCCTTGGTCTTTGACAGTTTGCATCACCCCGCCGACGCCGCCCCAGGCGCGGCTTGGCCGAACGGGCCCCGCTGACGCAAATCGAAATTCACCCGCCGCTTTTTTCTGCGGGGAAAGCGATACTCTCGCCCCCTGACGGTTTGCGACAGCCGTCGATCAGACCAGCGGCTTCAACCGGTTCACATGACCCATCTTGCGGCCCTTGCGGGCCTCGGCCTTGCCGTAGAGGTGCAGGCGGGCGTCGGGTTTGGCGGACAGGGCGTCCCACTTCTTGACGTCGTCGCCGAGCAGATTGGTCATCTCGACGCGGGCGTGGGCCGTCGTCGGGCCCAGCGGCCAGCCGGCGAGGGCGCGGATGTGCTGTTCGAACTGGTCGCAGACGCAGCCGTCCTGGGTCCAGTGGCCGGTGTTGTGGACGCGCGGCGCGATCTCGTTGACCAGCAGCAGGCCGGCGCCGAGGTCGAACAGCTCGATCCCCATGACGCCGACATAGTCGAGCCCTTCGAGAATGGCCGCGGCGATGGCATGGGCGCGCGCCTCGGTCTTCTCATCGACCTTCGCCGGGGCGAGGGTGGTCTTGAGGACGCCGCCCTTGTGGACGTTCTCACCCAGGGGATAGACGGCCACCGCGCCGTCGCGGCCGCGGGCGCAGATCACCGACAGCTCGCGCTGGAACGACGCCCGTGCCTCAAGGATGGAGGGCCGCCCGCCGATCGTCTTCCAGGCCTTGCCAACGTCGGCGGGCGACTTGATCCAGACCTGTCCCTTGCCGTCATAGCCTTCGCGCCGGGTCTTCAGCAGGACAGGCACACCCAGCCGGTCGACGGCGTGACTCAGTTCGTCGAGGGTTTCGATCGCGGTGAACGCCACCGTCGGGGCACCGACGCTGTTGAGGAAAGTCTTCTCGTCAACGCGGTCCTGCGCCACCGCCAACGCCTTGGGCCCGGGTGCCACGACGGCGCCGCCCTCGACCAGCCGTTCGACTGAGCCGGCGGGGACGTTCTCGAACTCGAAGGTGACAGCTTCGCAGGTCTGGCCCAGCACACTCAGGGCCGTGGGGTTGTCATAGGCGGCGACGATCTGGCCCTGTGACACGCGGCCGGCCGGGCTGTTCTCCTCCGGATCGAGGATGACGACGTTGAAGCCGAGGCGCGAGGCGGCCTGGCTCAGCATCCGCCCCAGCTGGCCGCCGCCGAGGATGCCGAGCGTCGAACCGGGCGGCAGGGGCGAGGCTTTGAGCGTCAGGGCCACTCAGTCCTCGACGGTTTCGTGCACGGCCTCGGTCTGGGCCTCGCGGAAGGCGGTCAGGCGGCCGGCCAGGATCGGGTCGGAGAGGGCCAGGATCTGGGCGGCGAGGATGCCTGCGTTCTTCGCGCCGGGCTCGCCGATCGCCAGCGTCGCGACCGGAATGCCGCCGGGCATCTGGACGATCGACAGAAGGCTGTCCATGCCCTTGAGCGCCTTCGATTCCACGGGCACGCCGAGCACCGGCAGCTCGGTCATGGAGGCGGCCATGCCGGGCAGGTGGGCGGCGCCGCCGGCCCCGGCGATGATGACCTTGAAGCCGGCGGCGCGCGCCCCGGTGGCGAAGTCGAACAGGCGTTTGGGCGTGCGGTGGGCGCTGACCACGCGAGCGTCCCAGGCCACGCCCAGCCGGTCGAGGGCGTCAGCGGCGTGCTTCATCGTCGGCCAGTCCGATCGACTGCCCATGATGATCGCCACTGGTGGTGTCCCGGTCGTCATGGAGGCTCGCCCTTTTCGCGGGAAAGCGGCGCGATACAGGACTCGCGTTGCGCCCGCAACCGACCGCGTTAGGCTCGCACAGGGCCGGACATGTTGAGTCGCTGGCCGGGGAGCCCTTTTCGCTCGTGAACGACGCGGCCGTTACCGACCCTCAAGCCGAGATCGAGCGCTTGCGCGCCGAGGTCGAGGCCCTGCGCCTGCGCGCCGAGGCGGCCGAGGCGGCGGCGGATCACGACGTTCTGACGCCGGCCCTGAACCGCCGCGGATTCGTCGCCGTCCTCCGCAGCGCCATGGCCTTCTGCCAGCGCCACGACGTGCCGGCGGTGCTCCTGTATCTCGATCTCGACGGCTTCAAGAGCGTCAATGATACGCTCGGCCACGCGGCCGGGGACGCCGCCCTGGTGCAGGTGGCCGAACTGCTGCGGGCCAATCTGCGCGAATCGGACGCGGTCGGCCGGCTGGGCGGGGACGAGTTCGCCCTGCTGATGCTCAACGCCGGCCTCGATGAGGGCCGCGACAAGGCCCGGCGACTGGCCGCGGCGCTGGAGGCGGACGGCTTCGTCTGGGCCGGGGAACAGGCGCCGCTGGGCGGCTCCTTCGGCGTCCGCGCCTTCGCCGGCCACACCGACCCCGAAGTCTGGCTGGCCGAGGCCGATGCGGCCATGTGGGTGCGCAAGAAGGGCCGCTGAGCCTATCCGGCCTTCAGATACCGGTTCTCCACAACGCCCGCCGCATGGACCGTGGAGGAGTCCAGACGCCATTCCAGGCCGAAGCCCGGCGCTTCCGAAAACAGACGCACGCCGGAGCCGATCATGATCGGCAATGTGAAGATCCGCGCCTCATTGATCGCATTGATCTGCAGGAAGGCGCGGATGACGCTCGCGCCGCCGTCCACATAGGCATTGGGATACTGGGCGGCGACAGCGCCTGGGTCGGTGGCCGTTACGACCTGGGCAGGCGTGCCAGCCGGAAGCGGGCGCGAGGTCATCACGACGCCCGGCAGGCTGGCGGGATAGGTCCAGCCGTACTTCGGGTAGATGACGTCGAATGTCCGGCGTCCGAGAACCGCAGCGTCCACGCTCTGCAGGTGGGCGTCGTAGCCGAAATCCAGGCCGTGATAGGGCTGGAGGTAGCTGAGGTCGTCGTTCTCACCGGCGATGAATCCGTCGAGAGTCTGGGCGATAAACAGCTTCATACAGGTCTCAGGCGATGATGTCGGGCAGGATCCGGTCCTCGATCTTGGCGATCTCGTCCCGCAGCAAAAGCTTCTTGCGCTTGAGGCGCGCGATCATCAGCTGATCCGGCACCGGCATATGACCCAAGGCCTCGATCGAGGCGTCGAGGTCGGCGTGCTCAAGCTGAAGCACCTTGAGCCGGGCGTGCATCGCCAGGTCTTCTTCGTTCAGAAAAGGTTCGTCGTCGTTCATGTCTGGCCCCGCCGGGTGATCATACTGTGCGTCGCGTCAGGCCGGAAGTCGGTCTGCAAGCCGAACCAGCCCCGCGCGCGGCGTCATCGGCGACCAGACGCGGGCCGCGGCCACAAGCGTGTCGATCGGCGGGCGCGCCGGGCCGGACGAGGCAGGTGCGAGGGCCTCCAGCGCGGTCAGCAGGCGGCGCTCTGCCTCCAGCTCGACCGCCTTGACCTGGGCCCGGACGGCCTCGCGGTCGGCGTCGTCGAGGTCGGGGGCACGGGGCTTGAGCGCTTTCCGCACGGCGCGGAGGGGTGCGATGGCCGTCTCCTGCCAGGCGCGGGCGCGTCCTGAAGCTCCAGGCAGGCTTCGGCCACTCCTTCGGCGGCATAGGCCGTCAGCGCCCAGTCCCAAAGGCTCATTCGGCTGCGGGTCCCTTGAGGCCGCCCCAGCGCCGCACGGCAGACCAGTCGAGGTCGAACAGGTCCAGGGCGCGGCCGACAGACTGATCGACCATCTCTGCGATCGAGGCCGGTTTGGCATAAAAGGCGGGCAGGGGCGGGGCGATGATCGCGCCCATCTCGGCCAGGGCGGTCATGGTGCGCAGGTGGCCCAGATGCAGGGGCGTTTCGCGCACCATCAGCACCAGCCGGCGTCGCTCTTTCAGCACCACGTCGGCGGCTCGGGTCATAAGGGTGGAGGTCACACCCGTGGCGATCTCGCCCATGGTGCGGACCGAGCAGGGCGCGATGATCATGCCCATGGTCCGGAACGAGCCCGAGGCGATCGAGGCACCGACGTCGTTGAGGCGGTGCGTCACGTCGGCGCGGCCCAAAAGGTCGTCGGCGGACAGGTCGGTCTCCTGCGACAGGGTCAGCAGGGCGGCGCGGGTGACGACGAGATGGCTCTCCACGCCCAGTTCGCGCAGGGCGTCGAGTACCCGAACGCCGTAAGTAACGCCGGACGCTCCGGAAATTCCGACGATCAGTCTCGATGGCCTCGTGCCGGAAAGGTTCCGTACGGCTCCGTTCACATCTTCGGCCAATTCGGGCTCCAGGGTGGTCCGTATCAGGACGGTCGGCAGTTCACTGGAATGTGATTCTACAGCCGGTCAGACCCGGCGCTGACTGTACTGGTCCCTTAGACATGGAGGCGCAAGCCATGACCATCGAAGCTCGTATCCGCGAACTGGGAAACCGTCATCGCAATCTGGATGAGACGATCCGGAGAGAGACGACCCACCCGGCCACGGACTCGCTTCGCGTAAGAGAGCTCAAGTTGAAGAAGCTCCGACTCAAGGAACAGATCACCAGTCTGGAGGCCTCGGCGCAGTAGCGGAGCCTCCCGAAGGAACAACGGCCCCGGGAGCGATCCCGGGGCCGTTTTATCGTCCGTCGTAGAAGGTTCAGTCCTTGGAGCCGAAGACCGAGGCGGCGGTTGGTTCGGCGCCGCGGCGCTCGCGGGCTTCCGGAACGAATTCCTCCTCGACCGGCTCCGCCGGGGCGTCGACGGCCTGAAGGGTGGCTCCGCCGCCCTTTTTCGCGTCGTCCTTCGCCTTCTTGTCGGCGGCCTTGCGGACCAGTTCGTCGAGGGCCAGCTGGCCGACCAGTCCAAGGGTCACGGGATCGACCGGCTTGATGTTCGGGCTGTTCCAGTGAGTCCGGTTGCGAACGCTCTCGATGGTCGATTTGGTGGTGCCGAGCATCTTGGCGATCTGGGCGTCGGTCACTTCGGGGTGATTGCGCACGAACCACATGATGGCGTCCGGGCGGTCCTGGCGACGCGAGACGGGCGTGTATTTCGGCGGTGCCTTGTGCACTTTCAACAGTTCAGCATGGCGGCTGACCACGGCCTGCATGCGGTAGGCGTCGTCGTTCTGGGCCTTGTCCAGCTCTTCGCGGGTCAGTTGGCCGTTGACCAGGGGATCGGCACCGCGGATGTCCCGAGCCACATCGCCGTCGGCGATGCCGCGCACTTCCAGCGGGTGCAGGCCGCAAAAATCGGCGATCTGCTCGAACGTCAGCGAGGTGTTGTCGACCAGCCAGACCGCGGTGGCCTTGGGCATCAGTATGTCGGTCATTGGGGCGTTCCGGTGCTTGTTCGAGCCCGAAACCGGGCTCTGGATACGACGGCGCCCGGCCTTTCGACCGGGCGTTGATGCCCGCGATATAGTCCTATTCGCCGGAAAAGAAAACGGAACCCGACAAGGCCATACAGCCAAGGTTCATCCAGCGTCCGCAACAGTGGCTTCACAGACGCGTTGTGCGTCGGGAAAGACTTTCTGGGAGGAACTTCCATGCTGATCGAAATGCTGGCCGCCGCGGCGGTCGTCTCCGGCGCCGGGCAGGAGTTCGCTCCGCAGATCCCGGGTGGACCCGAGCGGGTCGCCCCTCGCGGCGACTATCGCGACAGCTGCAGCGGCGAATATGTGAACCGCGGCCGGCTCTACGCTGACTGTCGCAACAATCGCGGTGCCATCCGCGGCACCTCGATCGAGCTGAACCGCTGCTCCGACTACGAGATCCGGAACAATGACGGCCTGCTGGTCTGCGGCCCCAATCGCGGCGAATACGAAGACCGCCCGGGAGGCGGCGGTGGCGGTGGCTGGCCCGACCGTCCTGACCGTCCTGACCGGCCAGGCGGTGGCTGGGGCGGCGGTCGCAGTTCCGTTACCATTTTCCGGGACGCGAATTTCCGTGGCGCTTCATTCCGCTTCGACAACGAGATGCCGAACCTGGCCAATACGGGCTTCAACGACACGATCAGCTCGATGCAGTTCCGCGGCGAGTGGGAGGCTTGCACCGACGCCTATTATCGCGGGTTCTGCCAGACGTTCCGGGACGACGTCCGGAATCTGCAGCGTTGGGGTATGAATGACCGGATCTCTTCGCTGCGGCCGGTTCGCGGCGGCGGTCGCTGGTAGGCTTCAGACCGTCAGCACGATCTTGCCGACATGGCCGCCCGCCTCCAGCCGGAGGTGGGCGGCTGATGCCTGTTCCAGCGGGAAGGTCGCCTCAACGGGCGGCCGGACCGCACCAGAGGCGACCCATGGCCAGGCCCTGGCCTCCACGGCTGCAATCAGCCGAGCCTTTTCGTCAGCCGATCGCGCGCGAAGCGTCGAGCCGGTCAGGACGATCCGCTTCATCATCACCTTCGCCAGATCGACCTGCGCCACCGCGCCGGACTGGGTGGCGATGATCACCCAGCGGCCGAACGGGTTCAGAACGGATTGATTGAGGGCGGCATAGTCGGCCCCGACCATGTCCAGCAACACATCTGCGCCCCCGAAAGCCCGGATCTCCGTCTCCATGTCGTCCGCAGTGGCGTTGAGATTGAGATCGGCGCCGAGTAGGCGCGCGGCCTCCGCCTTGGCGGGGCTGCGCGAGGTTGCGATCACGCGCGCACCGGCGGCCCTGGCCATGTGGATCGCGGTGACGCCGATGCCGCTGGTGGCACCGTGAACCAGCAAGGTCTCGCCGCCCTTCAGGGCACCGGATTCAAAGACATTGGCGAAGACGGTGCAGACCGTCTCGGGCAGGGCGGCACCTTGGACGAAGTCCATCCCGGCCGGGACAGGAAGGGCGTGGCGGGCGTCAACGACGGCGAGCTCGGCATAGCCGCCACCGCCCAGAAGCGCGCAGACCCGGTCTCCGACTGACCAGCGTGTCACGCCGGCGCCGACCTGATCGACCTCGCCCGCGACTTCCAGACCGGGAATGTCCGATGCACCGGGAGGGGCCGGGTAGCGGCCAAGGCGCTGCAGGATGTCGGGCCGGTTGACACCTGAGGCCCTGACCCGAATGCGAATATGTCCCGCTCCGGCGGCCGGATCGGGACGTTCGGACAGGACGAGGGTCTCTGCGGAACCTCCACCGCCCGCGATCTCGACTACCCGCATTCGCCCGTCCTGTTCTTGCAATCGACCGTATCCGGGCGTTGAAATAGGCTGTTGCGTACCGGATGACCACGAAGGAGGCGGTGATGTTCGAGGATCTGGAGCCCCGTCCAGCGCGCGGAGCGCCCCTGATTGCCCTGACGCGCGAGGATCTGGACGGCTATTCGGTCGAGGACCTGAAACAGCGGATAGCCGGGTTGCTGGCGGAGATTGACCGCTCCAAAGCCGCCATTGAAGGCAAGTCGTCGCAACGCAATGCGGCCGACGCCATGTTCAATTTCCGATCGTAGCCCTGTCTGTCTTCGTCTGGCATGGCCGTTGCACACGGTGGAAGCGCCGCGCCATGCCGTGCCGGTCGTGATACGGATGCGCCTGTCCCATGAGTCTGGTTGAGTTCATGCCTGTTGACGCCACCACGCTTACGCCAACGGGCCGCAGCCGCGCCGCGGTCGTGGATGATTTTGCGCGTTCGGAACTGTTCGATCGCACCTTCCAGGAGGGCATGGAGCTGGTCGAGGAGACCGCCGCCTATCTGGACGGCGACGGGCGTCGGGAATCCAAGCTGCTGTCACGATCCACGGCCCTGCTGTACGCGGGCGAGAGCATGAAGCTGACGACCCGGCTGATGCAGATCGCTTCATGGCTGCTGGTCCAGCGGGCCGTGCGCGAGGGTGACATGACAGCGGAAACCGCCTGCGAGGTCCGTTATCGGCTGGCCGAGCGCGCGGTGGCAGCCGAGCCCAGCCATCCGGAGCTGCCGATCGCACTGGTCGAATATCTGGTGCGCACCGAGAAGCTCTACGACCGGGTCCTGCACCTGGATCGCCGCATGTATCTGGACGAGCCGGAAGAGGACGCGGTCAATCCGGTGCAAAGCCAGCTCGATCGTCTGACGGCTGCCTTCAGGCAGTGAAGGCAGTCCGGTGGATCGCGATCTTCGTCGCGGCCTCGCTGGGAGTTTTGTTGCTTCTCGCAGCCGCTGTCGTTTTTTCCGAGCGGTCAGCGGTGATCATCGAAAACGTCGGCGAGCAGGATGCGGAGGTGTCCGTGGATGTCGTCAACGCCCGACAATTTTCGTGGCGCGGTCGATTGCGGCCGGGTGAGCGCGTGGTCAAGTTTGCGCGTTTCTCCGACAACAGTTTCCGGACCACATGCAGGGACGCCGCCGGCGAGCACGCCCATGCGGGCGGCTACGTGACCAACGGCATGCCGCAAGTCGTGACCATCCAGGTCAAGGGCTGCGCCAGCGTCTCAACCAAAGTCGATTTCTAGGACGATCTGACCCCTACGGCCCGACGTCGTTCGCCACCCGCGCGCCGTCATCGACCGCCTTGGGCAGGCTGAGGGCGATGCCGAGGGCTTCGGCCAGTTTGGCGTCCCGCTCATAGACATCCTCGCGGAAGGCGACGCGGCCCTGGCCGTCGACGAAGGCGGTCCAGTAGAGCAGTCGGACGCTGATCTCGCGGCCCGTCGAAATGCGCTTGGTCTCGCGGCTGTCCTGGGCGTTGTCGAACTGCTCCAGCAGGGCGGGGTCGGGCGACAGCAGGAGGCGGGCGAAGTCGACCGCGCCCTGGACGCGGACGCAGCCGTGGCTGCGCTGGCGCATGGCGAGGTTGAAAGCGGCCTTGGACGGGGTGTCGTGCAGGAAGATCGCGTAGCTGTCGCGCAGTTCGAACTTCACGTAGCCGAGAGCGGCCGTCGGGCCGGCGCGCTGGATCACCGTTCCGTTCGAAACGTACATATTCTGGCTGGCCAGGTAGCCAGGGCCGCGCGGCAGGATCTCATTCCGGGCGATTGATGCGGGCACGTACCAGGGCGGATTGGCCACGACCGAGGCGAACGGCTTCTCGAGGCTGGGCGTCTGGGTCGACGGGGCACCGCAGACGACGCGGTTGGAGTGAACCGGCCGGCCGTCCTTCCAGTAGACCATGATGGCGGCGGCGGTGTTGACCTCAATCCGCTCCGGCGAGACCTCGCGCTTCAGCCAGCGGCGGCGCTCGAGGTTCAGGGCGATCTGGCGGGCCCGGTCCTCGGCCGAGGCCGAGAGCGATCGTTGGCTGCCGGTGCCGAGCCGGCCATCGGCGACGAGGCCGTGGCGGGCCTGGAAACCGCGGGCGGCGGCCTGAAGTTCGGGCCCGTAGACGATCCCTTGGGCGGTCAGTCGCGCGCCATCGGCGGCGGACAGGTCGCCCTCGGCGACGAGGCGCTGGATCAGGATCGGAATACGGGCATCGCTCATGCCCGGCTCGATGACCGCGCCCTGGCGGAAAGTGGGCCAGCCGCCTTCGCGGATCAGTCGACGGTAACGGACATAGCCGGCGGACAGGTTGGAATAGCCGATGTCAGTCGGAGCCAGACCTTCGAACCAGTCGACAAGACGGTTCTGGGCCAAGGCGTCATTCAGCCCGACGGGCAGGTCGACGCGATTCTTCTGCATCTCCCAGAGATCCTCGACCGTCTCGGGGCGAACCCGGCCTTCGGCGAGCACCCGGCCGTAGCCGATGGCGGCGGCCGTGGTGCGCATTTCGGCCGAGTCCGGTGACGCGGCGAGGGCCTCGAAGTCGAAGAAGTCGCTGGGGGACAGACCATGGCGTTCGGCGCGTCCGGCGGCGGCCTGAAGCGTGCGGAGGCGTTCGGCCGTCCAGACTGGACGCCAGCCGTTCAGTTCATAGAAGGCGCGCACATCGGGCTGGACCGTCGCGGGCAGGCGCGCCAGCTGATCATTGAAGCTGTCATAGAATGCGACAGCACCGGGGTCGCGGGTTTGAGCCCGGGCCGCCAGTCCAATCGTCGACGCGATAGCCGACACGGCCGCGCCAAGTCCCAGTTGCCGTCGATTCATCGTCAAGGTCTCTTCGCCCGCTTCGATACGGGACCCCACGTCCACGCCCCCGAAGCCAACGTCGCCATGTTATCGGCGTTCCCGCCAAACAGAAAGGCGCCGGTCCGGAGACCGACGCCTTTGCAGTCGTCTTGCCGCAGGGTGTGGCCCGAAAGCCCGGCCCGCGCAGTCAACCCTACTTCTTGATGAAGCCGGCGAACTTGTTGTTGAAGCGCGAGACGCGGCCGCCACGGTCCATCAGGTGGGCGTTGCCGCCCGTCCAGGCGGGGTGGGTCAGCGGATCGATGTCCAGGTTCAGGACGGCGCCTTCCTTCTGGTAGGTCGAGCGCGTCTGATAGGTCGTACCATCGGTCATCGTCACGGTGATGAAGTGGTAGTCGGGGTGCGTATCCGCCTTCATGGTCCTGGTCCGGTCTCTGCGCGATGACGATGCCGACCGTCGGAGCGCGAAAATGAGAAATCCCGCCATTTGGGGCGGGAATGAGCGGCGGCGTTTACACCGGGGGCCGTTCCGGGGCAAGAGGCGCGCGCCATGACAGATGCAACCGCCAATCCCGACGCCGCCGCCGACATCCGGGGGCGGCCGGGCGCAGGGGCCCAACTGGCCGAACAGATGGGCGAGGCCGGGGAGCGCCGCGCCCGTCGCCGGGACGTTCGCCCGCTCGGACGGCTGTTTCCCTATGCGATGCGGCACAAGGGCCATGTCGTCATGGCCGGGTTCTGGCTCATTATGTCGACTTCGGCCTCGCTGGCCCTGACGGCCGCCGCCCGCGGCGCGATCGACAATGGATTCGAGAACGGCGGAGCGCAGCTGAATCTGTGGTTCCTGCTGCTGGGTGCCAACGCCCTGTTTCTCGGATTCGCCACGGCGGTCCGGTACTATTTTGTCACCAAGACCGGAGAGCGGGTCATCGCTGACCTGCGCAAAGGGCTGTTCGGACGGATCCTGACGCTTGATCCGGCCTTCTACGCCTCGATGCGGACCGGGGAGGTTCTCTCGCGTCTGACAACGGACATTGCCCTGGTCGAGACCCTGTTGACGACGTCGGTGTCGTTCGCACTGCGGAACTTCCTGACTCTGATCGGCGGGACCATCCTGCTGTTCGTGGTAAGTCCCAAGCTGACCGGCATGGTCTTGCTGGTGGTGCCCCTTCTGCTTGGGCCGATTTTTCTGTTCGGCCGGACGGTGCGGAAGCTGACTGTCGCTTCGCAGGACCGGTTCGCCAACGCCGTCGGCTTCGCCGGCGAGAGCGTGGACGCGATCGAGACGGTGCAGGCCTTCGGCCGCGAAGCCAGCGCTATCGAAAGGTTCGCCGCGGCGGTGGAGGCGGCGTTCACCGTCTCGCTGGTGCGGATGAGGGCTCGTGCCTTCATGACCGCCATGATCATTGTGGTCATGTTCGGCGGCGTCAGCCTGGTGCTGTGGCTGGGTGCGCAGGATGTGATCGGCGGGCGGATGACGCCGGGCGCGTTGCTCCAGTTCGTGCTGCTTGCCGTCTTCGTGGCCGGCGCGGTCGGGGCGCTCGGCGAGAGCTGGGGCGATGTGCAGAAGGCGGCCGGGGCGATGGAGAGGATCGACGAGCTTATGCGCAGCGAGGCCGCGATCCGGCCGCCCGAATCGCCGGTGATCCTGCCCGAGCCTCCGACGGGCGAGGTGTCGATGTCGGCGGTCCAGTTCGCCTATCCGGGCCGGCCCGACCTGCCGGCGTTGAAGGGCTTTTCATTGACGGTTCGGCCGGGCGAGACGGTGGCTCTGGTCGGCCCCTCAGGCGCCGGCAAGAGCACGGTCTTCCGACTTCTGCTGCGCTTCTATGATCCGCAGGCCGGGGTAGTCTCGGTTGACGGCGTGGACGTGCGCGCCGCCGATCCGGTCGCGGTGCGCGGGCGGTTCGCCTGGGTGTCACAGGAGGCACCACTGTTCTCGGGTTCCGCCAGCGAAAACATCCGCTTCGGCCGCGAACTGGCCAGCGACGAGGAGGTCCGCGCGGCCGCCGAAGAGGCCCAGGCCCTGGGCTTCGTCGAGGCCCTCCCCGAAGGCTTCGACACGCCGCTGGGCGAGCGCGGCAAGAGCCTGTCGGGCGGACAGCGTCAGCGTATGGCCATCGCCCGGGCGCTGGTCAGGGACGCCCCGATCCTGCTGCTGGACGAGGCGACCTCCGCGCTGGACGCCGAGAACGAGCGGCTCGTTCAGGCGGCGCTGGATCAGGCCATGCAGGGCCGAACGACCATCGTCATCGCCCACCGTCTGGCCACCGTCCTGCGCGCCGACCGGATCGTGGTCATGGAGGACGGCCGGGTCGTGCAGGAAGGCACGCACCAGTCGCTTATGGCCCAGGGCGGTCTGTACGCCCGTCTCGCCGAACTCCAGTTCCGGCCGGAATAGGCGGTCAGCGCCGGGTCAGTCCAGCGCGGCCGCAATCCGGTCGGCGAGCACTCGCAGGACGGCGGCGTCGGCCATCCCGCCCTGACCGTGTGTCTTGAGCGCCCGGCCGCTCCAGCGCGGGATGATGTGGAAATGCAGGTGGAATACGGACTGGCCGCCGGCTGCGCCGTTGAACTGCATGATCTGGAAGCCGTCCGGGCGAAGGGCCTTTTCCACCGCCCGGGCCGTACGCTGGACGGCGGCGGTCAGGCGGGCGAGGGCTTCGGCCTCCATCTCCAGCAGGGTCTGGGCCGTCGAGGTCTTCGATATGATCAGGACGTGGCCTTCGGACTGCGGAAACACATCCATGAAGGCCAGCACGTGGTCGTCTTCCCAGACCCTGGCCGAAGGTATCTCGCCGCGCAGGATCTTTGCGAAGATGTTGTCGGGGTCATAGGGCGCGTTCAGGCTCATCGTAGGCTCCGTGGGTCTGCGCCACCCTAGCAACCGGCAGCGGACGGGGGGAGCCCGGTGCGCGGTTTCGCGTTATCGTCCCCCGCGAGTCGGGAGAGAGCCATGCTTCGTTTCATCGTCCAGTTTCTGGTCACCTGTTTCGGCCTTTGGCTGTCGTCGCGGGTGGTGGGCGGCGTGGACTTCCTGTCGAACGGTTCGCTGCTGGCGGCGGCACTGTTGCTGGGGATCGCCAACGCCATCGTGCGGCCGATCCTGACCTTCGTGACCTTCCCGCTGACGATCATTACCTTCGGCCTGTTCCTGCTGGTAGTGAATGCCGCCATGATCGGTCTGGTGGCCAGCCTGCTGGGCGGGTTCGTGGTCGATGGACTGTGGGCCGGCGTCGGCGCGGCCATCGTCACCGGCATCGTCAGCTGGATCGCCGGCTGGTTCATCGGCGAAAGCCCGAAGCGCGCCGACTGACGACTATTCCCGCTTTCTGAACGGCGACAGGTCCGCGGTCATGGCCTCGATCTCGGCTGCGACCGCGGGGCGTTCGCCGTCGAGGTAGCGGGCGACGGGCTCACGCAAGGCGGGGTCGGCGATGTAGTGGGCCGAGTAGACGGGCGAGGGCAGGTAGCCGCGGGCGATCTTGTGCTCACCCTGGGCCCCGGCCTCGACGCGTGACAGGCCGCGCGAAATCGCGAACTCGATGGCCTGGTAGTAGCAGAGCTCGAAATGGAGGAAGGGCACCTCCTCAAGCGCGCCCCACTGGCGGCCGTAGAGGGCGTCCCGGCCGATCAGGTTGAGGGCGCCGGCGATGGCGATCCCGTCGCGAAAGGCCATCACGAGCGCAATTCGGTCGGCCATGGTCGCCCCGAGACGGGTGAAGAAGTCGCGCGTCAGATAGGGCCGGCCCCATTTCCGCGCGCCGGTGTCCATGTAGAAGGCGAAGAAGGCGTCCCAGTGGGCGTCGGTGATGTCCGGACCGGTGAGGACGCGGATGTCGAGCCCTGCCTGCGCCTCGCGCCGTTCGCGGCGGATGGTCTTGCGCCGGTTCGCCGAAAGGGCGGCGAGGAAGGCGTCGAAGGTCGCATAGCCATCGTTGCGCCAGACGTACTGCATGTCCTGCCGTTGCAGCAGGCCGGCCTCGCCCATGGCGGTCCAGTCGTCTTCGGTCGGAAAGTTGACGTGCAGCGACGAGACGCCGAGCCGCTCTGTCAGGGCGATGGCACCCTGTAGCAGGGCCTGACGCACGGTGGCGGCGTCTGCGTCGGGATGGGCGAGGAAGCGCGGGCCGGTCACCGGGGTGAAGGGCACGGCAGACAGCAGCTTGGGATAGTAGCGGCCGCCCGCGCGTTGATAGGCGTCGGCCCAGCTGTGGTCGAAGACATATTCGCCCTGGCTGTGGCCCTTGAGCCAGAGCGGCATGACACCCCGAACATTCCCCTCGGGGTCGCGCAGCGACAGGTGGCGGCCGGCCCAGCCCTGTTGCGGGACGGCGCTGCCGGACGCTTCGCAGGCGTCAAGGAAGTCGAAGGAGAGGAACGGGTCGCCGGACGATGACGCGCAGGCGTCCCAGGCCTTACGGCCTATGTCGGCGACCCGGTCGTGGACCTGGAGGGTGAAGCTCACCGCACCTCGACGATGGCGTCCACCTCGACGGCGAAGCCGAGGGGCAGTTTGTAGACGCCGACGGCGGAGCGGGCGTGGCGGCCCTTGTCGCCGAAGACCTCGACCATCAGGTCGGAGCAGCCGTTGATGACGGCAGGGATGGCCTCGAAGTCGCCGGCGGCCTGAACGAAGCCGCCCAGTTTGACGACGCGCACAACGCGCTCGAGGTCGCCGTCGCAGGCGGCCGACATCTGGGCCAGCAGGTTGACGCCACACATGCGGGCGCCGTCCTTCGCCTGTTCCGACGAAACGTCGGCGCCGACCGTGCCCTTGATCCCGCCCGCGGCGTCGTTCGAGAGTTGGCCGGAGATGTGGACCAGATTGCCCGTCTGAACGTACGGCACATAGTTGGCCACCGCCTTGGCGGGTTCCGGCAGGCTGATGCCGAGTTCGGCGAGGCGGGCGGCAACGGTCATGGGCAGGGCTCCTGAAGGTTCGGCGGCGGTTTAGCGCGGGGGAGGGGCCCCGTCATGTGTTCGTTCCGCCCAAACCGCCGGGAATGGCGCGAAATGATGCGGTATTTTAATACCGTTATTGAATAAGTCATATAATTCAATAGAATACACCGGATGGCTGCACTTCAAGCGCCTTGACCCCATGCCCCCTGTCCTCTATCAGCGCGCCTTCCGCTCGTCCCAGTCATCGGGAGGGGCACCCGATCGTCTCCCAGGACCCTTGAAATGCTGAAGAGCACCACGGCTTCGCTGAAGCCGGCCGAGGTCACGAAGAAATGGATCCATATCGACGCTGAAGGCGTCGTGGTGGGCCGTCTCGCGACCTTCATCGCCAACCGTCTGCGCGGCAAGCACCGCGGCGACTACACCCCCCACGTGGATTGCGGCGACTATGTCATCGTGACCAACGTCGACAAGGTGGTGTTCACCGGCAAGAAGCTGACCGACAAGATCTACTATCGCCACACCGGTCACCCGGGCGGCGTCAAGCAGACGACCCCGGAGAAGGTCCTGAACGGCCGTTTCCCCGAGCGCGTCCTTGAGAAGGCCGTCGAGCGCATGCTGCCCAAGGAGAGCCCGCTGGCTCGCCTGCAGATGACGCACCTGCGCCTGTTCGCCGGCGCGGCGCACACCCATGAAGCCCAACAGCCGGAAACGATCGACTTCAAGTCGGCGTCCGCCAAGAACACCCGGAGCGTCTGAGCATGACCGACGTGACTGCTGAAACCTCCGCCCCGACCAACGACGCCCCCGCCGCGACCGGCTTCGACGCCCTGCGTGGCCTCGGCACCGTGTCTTTGGACAATGACGCGCCTGTCTATACGCAAAAGCTGGACGCCCAGGGCCGCGCCTATTCGACCGGCAAGCGCAAGAACGCGATCGCCCGTCACCATCAACGGCAAGGATCAGATGCAGTATTTCGCCCGCGAAATACTGCGCATGATGATCGCCCAGCCGCTGGAAGTGACCGACCGTCTGACCCAGTTCGACGTCGACTGCACCGTGCAGGGCTCGGGCCTGTCGGGCCAGGCCGGCGCGATCCGCCACGGCCTGTCGCACGCCCTGACCCACTATGAGCCGGCGCTGCGCCCGGTCCTGAAGCCGCACGGCTTCCTGACCCGCGACAGCCGCGTCGTCGAGCGCAAGAAGTACGGCCGCGCCAAAGCCCGCAAGTCCTTCCAGTTCTCGAAGCGCTAAGCCGTTTCACGATACGGTTTGGAATGGGGCGCTTCGGGAAACCGGAGCGCCCTTTTTCTTTTGGAGCAGCGCATTGATCACGCAGAACCCAGTTGATCTGCTCGCGGGCCTTGGCTCCCTCGCCCTGGCGGGCTGGTTTCTGTTCGAGCTCTGGCATGCGGCCAGGATCGGCGAGATGCGGGGTTTTCTCCGCACCGCGGACAGATCTTTTCCTCGGCGACGCGATCAGCTCGTCATGTTTTGGACGTCGGTCGCCTTGACCGTCTTTGTGGTCGTAGTTTCATTGATGGTGGCCATGCAGCTACTGTTGGGCATTGATCTCCGGTGGTGGCTATGAGGGCTTCAATCTTCATCGACGGCGAGGCCGGGACCACAGGGCTGGAGATCCGCGAGCGGCTGGAGGCGCGCGGCGATCTGGAGCTGATCCTGCTCGGCGACCGGCGGCGCGACGTGGAGGCGCGGCGCGAGGCGCTGAACAGCGCGGACGCGGTGATCCTGTGCCTGCCCGACGAGGCGGCGAGAGAAGCCGTTGCGATGATCGACAATCCCTTGGTGCGGGTGATCGACGCCTCGACGGCGTACCGGGTCGATCCGGCCTGGACCTATGGTTTCGCCGAGATGGCCCATGGGCCGGGTCGGATGAGCCAGGCGGAGAAGATCGCGGGCGCGACACGTGTGTCGAACCCGGGGTGCTATCCGACGGGGTTCATCGGCCTGGTCCGGCCGCTGGTGTCGGCGGGGATCATCCCGGCGGGCTGGCCGGTGACGGTCAATGCGGTGTCGGGCTACTCGGGCGGCGGCAAGGCGATGATCGCGGAGTTCGAAGCGGGCGGGGCCGGCGCCTTCCGCGCCTATGGCCTGTCGCTTAAGCACAAGCACGTGCCGGAGATGACGCTGCACACGGGGCTGGAGCGGCCGGTGCTGTTCGCGCCGGCGGTGGCGGCCTATCGGCAGGGGATGCTGGTCGAGGTCCCGCTGCAGCTGGCGGCCCTGCCATCGTCGCCGTCGGTGGAGGTGGTACACGGGGCGCTGTCGGAGGCCTATGCCGGTTGCCGCTTCGTCGAGGTGGCCGAGCTGGAGGCGACCGAGGCCATGACCGGCATCGATCCGGAGGGCCTGAACGGGACCAACCGGATGCGGCTGCATGTGTTCGGGGATAGGGACGGCGCACAGGTGCGGCTGGTGGCCCTGCTGGACAACCTCGGCAAGGGGGCGTCGGGGGCGGCGGTGCAGAACCTGAACCTCATGCTGGGGCTGGATGAAGGCGTCGGCCTCAACTGATTTTGTTTTCGTCATCCTCCGGCAAGGCGCTTCAGCGCCGCGACCGGGGGACCCAGCGGCGCGCGATAGCGCGAAGCTGTCGAGCGCTCGGCCGCTGAAGCAGCCTTCCTGAACAGATCGCCTTCGGCGCCGCTGGGTCCCCCGGTCTCGCTGCGCTCGCCGGAGGATGACGATAGCAGGGGTGGGGTTGAAACCTCCGCCCCGGTGCCGACGTATGTAGTCCCATGACCCACCTTTCCCGCCGCGCCCTTCTGTCCACCGTCGGTGCTGTTGCCGTCTCGGCCTGTACGCCCAGGGAGGCCACGGCCTCCGAGCGGCAGTACGCCAACTCGCCCTTTCGTCGGATTACCGATGCCCAGTGGCGCGAGCGGCTGCCGCGGGCGGCTTATGACGTGCTGCGCCACGAGGCGACCGAGCGGCCGGGCAGCAGTCCGCTGAACAATGAGCACCGCAGCGGGACCTTCGTCTGCCGCGGCTGCGACCTGCCGCTGTTCCGCTCGCAGTGGAAGTTCGACAGCGGGACGGGCTGGCCCAGCTTCTATGAGGTCATCGCCGCCAATATCGGGACCAAGACCGACTTTGCCATTGGCATTCCGCGCACGGAATATCATTGCGCCCGCTGCCTGGGACACCAGGGGCATCTGTTCATGGACGGGCCGCGGCCGACCGGGAAACGCTATTGCAACAATGGCGTGGCCCTGACCTTCCGTCCGGCCTGAGGCGTCAGCGCCCGGAGGTCAGGGTTGGGCGGCGGCGTCGACGGCGGCGGCCACTTGCTGGAAGAAGGCTTCCCGCGCGACCCTGTGGTTC
>VFBG01000196.1 GCA_006515835.1 bacterium
CAGACCTTTTCCAGATCGGGCGACGAGGTCAGGGGGCGGTGGAATTCCATGCCCTGGGCGGCGGCCAGCAGTTCGATGCCGACCACGGCGGCGGTGTTCTCGGCCATGTCCAGCAGGCGGCGGGCGCCGTGGGTGGCCGTTGAGACGTGGTCTTCCTGATTGGCCGAGGTCGGGACGGTATCGATGCTGCACGGATGGGCGACCATCCGGTTCTCGGCGACGAGGGCGGCGGCGGTGACCTGGGCGATCATGAAGCCGGAGTTCAGGCCGCTCTCCTTCACGAGGAAGGCGGGCAGTTCGCTCATCTTCGGATCGACGAGGATGGAGGTGCGACGCTCGGAGATATTGCCGATTTCGCACAGGGCCATAGCGATCATATCAGCTGCGAAAGCAACGGGTTCGGCGTGGAAATTGCCGCCGGAAATGACGTCGCCTTCCTCGATGAAGACCAGCGGATTGTCGGTGACGGCGTTGGCCTCGCATTCCAGCGTGGCGGCCGCGTTGCGCAGAACGTCCAGCACCGCGCCCATGACCTGTGGCTGGCAGCGCAGGGAGTAGGGATCCTGCACCTTGTGGCAGCCCTCGCGGTGGCTGTCGCGGATGGCGGAGCCGGCCATCAGGGCGCGCAGCCGGGCGGCGACGGCGATCTGGCCGGGCTGGCCGCGCAGGGCGTGGATGCGGGCGTCGAACGGAGCGTCTGAGCCCTTCAGCGCATCGACCGACAGGGCCCCGGCAGCGATGCCGGCGGCAAAGGCGGCCTCGGCCGCGAACAGGCCGGCGAGGGCGAGAGCAGTCGAGCACTGGGTGCCATTGAGGAGGGCGAGGCCCTCCTTGGGTCCCAGCACCAGCGGCTTGAGGCCGACGCGGCCGAGGGCGGCCTCGGCGGACAGGGTCTCGCCGTTGTGGCGAGCCTCGCCGACGCCGATCAGGACGCAGGACATGTGGGCGAGAGGGGCGAGATCGCCCGAAGCGCCGACCGAGCCCTTGGAGGGGATGCAGGGCAGGACGTCGGCGTTGACCAGGGCGATCAGGGCCTCGAGCGTTTCGCGACGGATGCCCGAGGCGCCTTTCGACAGGCTGGCGATTTTCAGGACCATGAGCAGGCGGGTGACCCGCTCGTCCAGCAGGGCGCCGACGCCGCAGGCGTGGCTGAGGACGAGGTTCTTCTGCAGGGTCTCGAGGTCTTCTGTCGCGATGGAGGTGTTGGCCAGCAGGCCGAAGCCGGTGTTGACCCCATAGACGGTGCGGCCCTCGGCCACGATGGCGGCGACCACGGCGGCACCGCGGTCGACGGCGGTCCAGGCCTTCTCTGTAAGGGAGACGGTGACGGGGCCTTCGAGGGTCTGGCGCAGCAGATTGAGAGTCAGCGGGTCGGAGCCGATGGTGATCTGGGTCATGGTAGGTTCGCTCAAAACTTTCGTCATTCCGGGGCGCTCGTCAGAGCGACCCCGGAACCCAGCGGTGCCCGGAGGGCGAAATGGTGGAAATGCTCTCGTCCAGCGGTGTTTCGCCGCTGTCGCGGCGCCGCTGGGTCCCGGCCTTCGCCGGGATGACGAAAGCGGAAATCACTTCAGGCTCGGCAGGTTGAGCCCATGTTCGCGGGAGGCGTCTTTCGCGATCTCATAGCCCGCGTCGGCGTGGCGCATGACGCCGGTGGCCGGGTCGTTCCAGAGGACGCGTTCGAGCCGGCGAGCGGCTTCCGGCGTGCCGTCGGCAACGATGACCACGCCGGAGTGCTGGCTGTAGCCCATGCCGACCCCACCGCCGTGGTGGAGAGAAACCCAGCTGGCCCCCGAGGCGGTGTTGAGCAGGGCGTTCAGAAGAGGCCAGTCGGACACGGCGTCCGAGCCGTCCATCATGGCCTCCGTCTCGCGGTTGGGGCTGGCGACCGAGCCGGAGTCGAGATGGTCGCGGCCGATGACGATCGGGCCACTGAGTTCGCCCGAGGCGACCATGTCGTTGAACATCAGGCCGGCGCGATGGCGGTCGCCGAGGCCGATCCAGCAGATGCGGGCGGGCAGGCCCTGGAAGGCGATCCGCTCGCCCGCCATGTCGAGCCAGCGATGCAGGCCGGCGTTGTCCGGGAAAAGCTTTTTCATCGCCGCATCGGTCTTGCGGATGTCGTCCGGATCGCCGGTCAGGGCGGCCCAGCGGAACGGCCCAATGCCGCGGCAGAACAGGGGGCGGATGTAGGCGGGGACGAAGCCGGGAAAGTCGAAGGCGTTCTTCACGCCCGCGTCGAAGGCCACCTGACGGATGTTGTTGCCATAGTCGGTGGTCGGGATGCCGGCGGACTGGAAGTCCAGCATGGCCTGCACGTGGACGGCGCAGGACGCCCGGGCGGCGGTCTCGACGGCAGCGGGGTCGGAGACGCGCTTGTCCTCCCACTCGGCGACGGTCCAGCCCTGCGGCAGATAACCGTTGATCAGGTCGTGGGCGCTGGTCTGGTCGGTGACCATATCCGGGCGGACGCCGCGCCTGACAAGTTCAGGAAAAACATCCGCTGTGTTGCCCAACAG
>VFBG01000315.1 GCA_006515835.1 bacterium
GCCCGGCGGCCCAACATCGGTGCAGGTGACCACTGGCCACTAATCACTAGTCACTAGTCACTAGCCACTAATCCCTCCCTTCACGGCAGCTCGTTCAGGAACGGGAAGATCGCCGCCTTGACCTCGGGTTCGTCCAGCATGGGGGCGTGGCCGATGCCGGGGGCCTCGACATAGTCCATCTTCGGCGCGCGCTTGCGCATCTTCGCCGCGATCGCCGGACTGAGCAGGTCGGAGGTCTCGCCGCGCACCAGCAGGACGGGGCGGCCCTTCGCCAGGCGGCTGAACATGGGCCACAGGTTGGGGACCAGCGCCTTCGCCCCGGCGGCGCGGATCGGCACGGCGATGTCGGGATCATAGTCCAGCACCGGCGCGCCCTCGGTGCCGACCTTGAAGACCCGGCGGGCGAAGACGTCCCAGTCGGCGTCCGTATAGTGGGGGAAGGCGACGGCGTTGTGCAGCTTCACATAGGCGGCGGCCTCGGCCCAGCCGGGGGTGTCGACGGGCTTCGATGCCCGACTGGTTCAGCAGGGCCAGCACGTCCCGGGCGTAGGTCGCGGGCTGGTAGGTCATCGGATCGGGGGCGCGGTCGGACTGGCCGCGGCCGCGGATATCGACGGCCAGGACGCGGCGGCCGCTCTGGGCGATCAGGGGGGCGATGGCGTCGAAATCGGCCGAGTTGCGCGTCAGGCCGTGGATGGCGATGACCGGCAGTTTCGCGGGACCCGCCGCGGCCGCATGGTCGCGGGCGTACAGGCTGAGGCCGTCGGCGCTGGTCCAGCGGCGGTCGGCGAAGGTCTGGGTCATGCAAGGCTCCGGGCGGTCGAACCCCAGCTTATTTCATCAGGGAGCGAAATCCCACAGCCCGGGCTGCGGCTAATGGCCGAGCAGGTCGCGGACGAAGGCGTCCAGATCCCCGCCCTCGAACAGGAAGCCGGGGACGCCGGCGCGGCGGGCGGCCTCCATGTCGGAGGGCTGATCGCCGATCATGAAGCTCTTCGCCGGATCGATATTGTGGTCGGCGACAGCCCTCAGGATCATGCCGGGATTGGGTTTGCGGTCCGGGTGA
>VFBG01000316.1:0-412 GCA_006515835.1 bacterium
CCTCGAAGAAATTGCCCGAATTGGTCTTGGTCATGATGTGACCCCTATCTGGTTCGTCACCCTCGGGCTTGACCCGAGGGTCCATGGATGGCCGGTGTCCGAACCCGGCCATGACGGTTGAAACCGATGGCTGGCGCTACTTCAGATCGGCCGCCATGGCGGCGATGCGCTCGCCCAGGGCGACGATGCGCCGGGCATTCTCCACATGGAGGTTCTCGATCAGCTTGCCATCGACCACCACCACGCCCTTGCCGGCGGCGGCGGCCTCGGCATGGGCGGCGATGATCCTGCGCGACCACTCCATCTCCTTGTCCGACGGCGCGAAGACGCGGTTGGCGGCGTCGATGGTCTTGGGATGGATCAGGGTCTTGCCGTCGAAGCCCAGGTCCAGTCCCTGGCGGCAGGCGTATTC
>VFBG01000316.1:434-1428 GCA_006515835.1 bacterium
TCGAAACCCTCGTCATCGTTGAGGTCGAGATAGACGCCGTCGATGGCGGCCAGGCCGTAGGCGCGGGCCGCCAGCAGGCACAGGCCGAGCGAGGTGATCATGGGCAGGCGGTCGCGGGTATGGGCGCAGTGCAGGTCCTTGGCGAGGTCCGAGGTTCCCATGACGAAGCCGGCCATGCGCGGACTGGCGCCCGCGATCTCCTCGGCCCGCAGGATACCCCTTGGCGTTTCCATCATGCACCAGATGGCCATGCCGGCGGGAGCGCCGCTGGCGGCCATGATCGCCTCGACCAGACGCACCGCGTCGCCGCTTTCCACCTTGGGAATCAGGATGCCGTCGGCGCCCGAGGCGGCGGCGGCGGCGACGTCGGCCTGCCCCCAGGGGGTGGCGAGGGAATTGACCCGGATCAGCAGCTCGCGCTGGCCATAGCCGCCGGCCCTGACCGCCTCGACCACCAGCCGGCGGGCCTCGTCCTTGGCGTCGGGGGCAACCGCGTCCTCAAGATCAAGAATCAGGCCGTCGGCCGCCAGGGTGCGGGCCTTCTCCAGCGCGCGCGCATTGGAGCCGGGCATGTAGAGGACGGAGCGGCGCGGACGGGCGGTGGTCGCCATGGTAACTGTACTCCCTAGAACAACTTTCTTTCCAGTCGGCCGTCGCCTATGGCCATGTGGGCAATTCCGCCGCGACGCTGCCGTTGCAGCGGCTGGGCTTCGACGTGTGGCCGGTGGATACGGTGCAGTTCTCCAACCATCCCGGCCATGGCGGACGCACCGGCATGATCCTGCCGGCGGCCCATGTGGAGGACGTCATCGACGGACTGGACAGGGTGGGGGCGTTGGACAGCTGCGACGGAGTTCTGTCGGGCTATCTGGGCGAGAGCGCCACCGCGAAGGCCGTCGCCAGGGCGGTCGGCCTGTCCCGCCGGGAGGGGCGTTCTCCGCCCTATCTGTGCGATCCGGTGATGGGCGACGACGGCGGCGGTCTTTATGTCGAG
>VFBG01000197.1 GCA_006515835.1 bacterium
CCCTGAGGGCATCGCCAACGCGTTCATAGATGATGCGCGTCGGGAAGTCGTTTTCGGGATTGGCGAAGGCCACCCGGGTCGGGCCGGTTTCGGCCACGACGAAGGCCGTCGGGGCCGAGCCGCCCGGTTGGGCAACATAGGCGTGGCCCTGAGGCGTCGGGCCGATGTGCGAGAGCTCGAACGAGACACGGCCCTGTGACACGGTCAGGGCATGGCCCGCCATCAGGCCCGCGCGGGGGTCGCTCCAGGTCTCGGAGACCTCGCGTCCATTGGAGCAGTCAAGCCAGTAGCCGGCCATCCATGACAGGTCAGGCGTGGCCGGCCCTGCGGTCTGGAGCAGGGCGGCGGCGAGGGCAGCGGTCAGCATGGGAAACTCCCCTTGGGTTCAGCGTCGGCATCATCCTGGAGCGACGACAGCACGCCCCCCTCCCCCACCGGTCAGTGAGCCTTGGCCGGATCGGGCGGGAGCGGCGGCAGGGCGGCGCAGGGGACGCCGTCGTCCTTGAGCTTCTTCACCTCGGCCGGTGTGGCCTCGCCATAGATTTCGCGCTTCTCGGACCGGCCCTCATGGATGTCGCGGGCCTCACGGGCGAAGGCGTCGCCGACGTAGTCGAAATTCTGCTCGACGTGGGACCGCACCTCGCGGGCCATCTGGGTCATCATGGTCTGCATCTTCGCCAGATCGGGGCTGGAGGCCGCCGTCTTGCGGGTGCCGGCCACGGCCGGGGCCATGATCTGTTTGGACACCCCGCGCGAGCCGCAATGCGGACATTCGACCAGTCCCCGCGCGGCCTGGTCGTCATAGGCCGCCGAGTCGCCGAACCAGGCCTCGAAGCCGTGGCCGCCATCGCACTGGAGGGCGTAGCGGATCATTGCGGGCCTGCGAATTCGCGGTCGTGGGTGAGCTGCGGCACAGCGGTACGGGCGCGCGTGACCGCGTCGAAATCCAGCGTCGTGAACAGGACGCCCGGCTCATCATGATCCAGTCTGGCGACCACCTCGCCCCAGGGACCGACGACGGTCGACCGGCCCCAGGTGCGGCGGCCGTCCTCATGCTGGCCGGCCTGGGCAGGAGCGAGGATGTAACAGCCGGTCTCGATAGCCCGGGCGCGCAGCAGGGTCTCCCAGTGGGCCTCACCGGTCGGGACGGTAAAGGCGGCCGGGACCGAGATCAGCCCGGCACCGGCCTTCGCCAGGGCGCGGTACAGGTGCGGGAAGCGGATGTCGTAGCAGATGGTCAGGCCGAAGCGGGCCCACGGGGTGTCGGCCACCACGGCCGCGTCGCCGGGCCGGATGGCGGCGCTTTCACGCCAGCGTTCGCCCGTGGGCAGGTCGACGTCATAGACGTGCAGCTTGTCATAGGTCGCGACCACCGCCCCCGCATCGTCGATCAGCAGGGAGCGATTGGCGGCGCGGTCGTCGCCTGCGTGCCCCGACTTCACGATGGCCGAGCCGATCAGCAGCCAGACGCCCAGTTCGCGGGCGAGATCCCGCAAGCCAAGCACCACGGCGTCGTCGTCATGGGTGGTCAGGGCGGCGGCGCGGGCGACCGGGTCCTTGATCAGGAAATTGGTCGCTTCCGGCGTGAGGATCAGTTTCGCCCCGCCCGCCGCCGCCTCGCGGATCAGGGGCGCGACATGGGCAAGCGCCGCCGCCGGGCTGGCCGGGGTGCGGGTCTGGACCAGGGCGATCGGAAGCGTAGCCATCAGGCCTTGAGCAATGCGTCCAGCTCGCCTTTGCGGTCAAGCGCATGCAGGTCGTCGGAGCCGCCGATGTGTTTTCCGCCGATGAAGATCTGCGGGAAGGTCATGCGACCGCCCGAACGCTGGATCATCTCCTGCTTCTTCGCCGGATCGTGGGAGGCGACGATGTCCTCATAGCCGGCACCCTTGCGGTCGAGCAGCTCGCGGGCGGCGTGACAGTAGCCGCAGCCGGGTTTGGTGTAGATGACGACGTCAGCCAATGCAGAACTCCAGTCAATTTTCAACGCCCTGAAGCAGCAAGCCGCCGCAAGGCGCGTGTCAGGCCCACCCTATGTAGGCAATTGCCGCGCCGTGCGCACCCGGGCCACGACGGCCAGGTCCACAGCGCGGGCACCGGCCTCGATCAGCGCGCGGGCGCAGGCCTCGGCGGTGGCACCCGTGGTCAACACGTCGTCGACCAGAAGGATGCGGCGTCCCCTGACCTGTCGACGTCCCGCCTCGCTGACGGCGAAGGCCTTCCTGACGTTCAGGCGGCGGCCGCGCGCGGACTTGCCGCCCTGGGTGGTCGTGTGGGTCGTCCGGATCAGGGCGTCGGGCAGATAGTCGAGGCCGGCATCGCGGGCCAGCGGCCGGGCGATCTCGGCGGCCTGGTTAAAGCGCCGCGACAACAGGCGGAACCGGTGCAGGGGCACAGGGACGACGGCGTCGGTCCCGTCCAGCAGGGGCGCGGCTGAACGGGCAACCCAGCGGGCGAACAGCGGGGCGAAGGGCTGATGGTCG
>VFBG01000198.1 GCA_006515835.1 bacterium
CCCGTTTACGCGAACTGAGGCAGGGTCTGGCTGAAGCAAGGGCTGGCGCGGTTCGCCGCGTCAGCCCAGCCGCAGCTCCGGCGCCGCCGCCACGCCCGCGGCTTCCAGCGGCAGGTGCAGGATGAAGGCCGCGCCCTTGCCGGGCTCGCTCTCCACCTCGGCCCAGCCGCCGTGCAACTCGACCAGGGCCTTGACCAGGGCCAGGCCAACCCCCGGCCCGCCGCGCTCGCGCCGCACGAAACGGTCAAAGACATGGGCCTGCAGGTGATAGGGAATGCCCCGCCCGGTATCCTCGACCCGAATGCGGACTTCCGTTGAGGTGGCCTCGGCCGCCAGGGTCACCGCCCCGCCCTCCGACACCGCCCGTGCCGCGTTGTCCAGCAGGTGGTCCAGCGCCTGACCGACCCTTTGGGCATCGGCGCGGATGGGGCGAAGGCCGGCGGGACAGTCGACCGTCAGGCTGGCACCGCGCGCCTCGATCCGGACCCGGACCCTTTCGGCGGCCTCGTCCAGCAGATCGCGCACCCGCACATCGCCCAGCTGCAGCTCCATCTCGCCGGCGTCGATCTGGGCCATGTCCAGCACGTCGTCGATCGAACTGGCCAGCTGGCTGGCGGCGATGCGAATGGCACCCGCGTGCTGGCGGCTGCGTTCGGGCAGGTCGCCCTGCATCTCCAGCAGCTCGGAATAGCCTACAATGGTGGTCAGGGGCGTGCGCAGTTCATAGGAGACGCTGCCCACGAACTCGCGCTTCAGCGCGGTGGACTCCTCCAGCGCCTGGGCCTTGGCGGCCAGAGCCTGTTCGAGGCCGCGCCGGGCGGTCACGTCGGAAAAGGCCACCAGGGTCGCGCCGTCGGGCAGGGGCCGGGTCAGCCAGGAGGCGATGCGGCCGTCGGTCGTCTTGCCCTCGCCGGCGATCGGCACCCGGCTTTCGGGGTCGGGGTCCGCGACCCGCGCCTTCAGCCCCAGCCACAGGGCGGGATCGGGCATGGTCGACTGGCACAGGGCGGCCACGGCGTCGAAGTCTCCCGCCGCGTCCAATGCCTCGCCGGTCACGCCCCAGAAGGCGTCGAAGGCCTCATTGTGAAGCCGGATCCGCCCGTCCGAGCCGAACACGGCCACGGCGTCGTTCAGCTTGTCGAGGGTCGCGGTCTGGACCTGTATCTGGGCGTTGAACCGGCTGCGCAGCTTCAGCTCGTCCGTGATGTCCGAGAACAGCAGCAGCACCCCGCCCAGCGGATGTGGCTGGCGCACGACCCGAAGCGTCCGCCCGTCGGGCAAGGACCAGCTGTCGTCCGGTGCGGCGGCCGAGGCACCGTAGAAGTCCAGCTCCTTGGCCTTCCAGCCCGCATAGTCGATGACCTCGGGCAGCAAACGGCGCTGACGCAGCCGGTCCAGCAGCTCTGCATGGGTCGGCCGCTCGTCCAGCCACGCCGGATCGATGTTGAACAGGGTCTGGAAGGCTGTGTTGTGGAAGGCCAGCCGCTTCGACGGCCCGAAGATGGCGACCGCGTCGGCCAGGTGGTTCAGGGTCTCGTCATGGGCCTCGACGTGGCGGCGCAGGGTGTCGCGCGTCTCTTCCGCCTCGGTCATGTCCAGCGCGAAGGCCAGCACCGCGCCCGCGCCGCCCTGCACCGGCTCGGCCACGATCCGCCATGCCCGCCGCCGTCCGCCGCCGGTGGTCCAGCGGAAGCCGTCCTGATGCTGATGCGTCCGGCCCGCCTCGGCGACGATGGCGTCGGCTCCGCGGTCGAAGCTCAGCCCCTTTTCGCGCGCCGCCTCGACGCTCTCGGCCTTCATCTCGGTCAGCCAGGCCTTGTTGGCCCAGGCCAGCCGTCCCGCCGCATCGGTGATCCAGGTTGGTGCGGGATAGGAATCCGCCAGCAGACCCAGCCCGCTCTCGGTGGCGGTCCCGACCAGTCCCAGCCGCGACAGCCTCAGCCAGGCCGCGCCCGCGGAAGACCGGCCCTCGACCGACCAGGCCCCGCCCGAGCCTTCCAGCACGGCATCGAACGCCTCGCCCTGATCGATCAGGGCATCCAGCCGCGGTCCCGCCGCCCGCCGCGCGGCGTCCAGCACCACCAGCCCCGGATCGCGTTCGTGATCTTCCTCGTTGGCCAGTTCTCGCGTCAGGGCGGCCCAGGCCTGCGGCGATCCCAACCGTTTGGTCCGTCCGTCCGGTGCAAGGGCCAGCCGCACATCTTCGAACGCTGCCAGCGCTCCGTCGCGATCGGCCAGATCAACCAGCGCCGCCGCCAGTTCGGTTTCGGCGACCTGGTTCCGCGCTGCCAGCCGCCCACGCAGCCGCGCCGCCCAGGCGCTGAGGGCCAGGGCCAGCCCCGCAGCACCCGCGGTCGCGACATAGGCGATGTCGGCCTCGGCCATGGTGTCCTGTCAGCTCCCGCGCCCTGATTCGGTAACCATACCGCATGGGGGGCGGGAGGCGAGGGGTTGGAGTGGCGAGGGGGCTTCACGGCCTGCGGAAGGGCGACGCCGCCAGTCCAGCGCCGCAGGCGCTGGCCAACTACTAGCCACTAGCCACTAACCACTAACCACTCAGTCTGGCCCGATGCCCACCACCTGGACCGACCAACCCGCCCCCTCCCTCGACGACTTCGCCCGGCTGGCGCGCGAGGCGTTCGACGCCCTGCCCGAGCCCTTCCGGTCGTTGGCCGGCGAGGTGATCATCCGCATCGAAGATTTCGCCGACAACGAGACTCTGGCGATTATGGAGATGGAGGACCCGTTCGAACTGACCGGCCTCTACCAAGGTGTCGACATCGGCCTGCGCGACTGTCTGGGTCCTGCGGCTCAGCCGTCGCGCATCTTCCTCTACCGCCGCCCAATCCTCGACGAATGGTGCGAGCGCGGCGACGTCGGCCTGTCCGAAATCATCGCCCACGTCCTGATCCACGAAATCGGCCACCATTTCGGGTTGGATGACGACCGGATCGATGAGGTGGAGGAGGCGGAAGATTGACCCTCTCCCATTGGGAGAGGGCTTGAGCGCACGGCGGCGGAGCCGTCGTTCTTGCGCGAAAGGGTGTGGGTCGACCGCCGAGGGGCGGCTTCGCCGCTTCTACCAGCCGACCCACATCCGGCGCTGCGCGCCACCTTCTCCCAATGGGAGAAGGACGCCAGTCGCCGCCCGCCTTAAATCCTGCCCGATCTGTGGTATAAGCCGCGCCTCCCTCGCCCACAGGATGCCGCCTTGAGCCTGACGCTCGACCTTTCCCGCACGTCCGCCGCAAAGCCGGTGACCCCCGTCAACCTGTCCGGTCTGACGCGCGCGGGCCTGCGGCAGGCGCTGATCGATGCCGACATCTGCCCGCCAGAAAAGGCGAAGATGCGCGCCTCGCAGGTCTGGGGCTGGATCCACCATTTCGGCGTCACCGACTTCGCCGCCATGAGCAATGTGGCCAAGGACACCCAGGCAAAACTGGCCGCCGCCTTCACCCTCGCCCGGCCCGAAATCGTCGAGCGTCAGGTGTCGAAAGACGGCACCCGCAAATGGCTGATCCGCACCGCACCGGGCATCGAGATCGAGACCGTCTACATTCCTGACGTCGGCCGCGCCGGCGCCCTGTGCGTGTCCTCGCAGGTCGGCTGCACCCTGAACTGCACCTTCTGCCACACCGGCACCCAGAAGCTGGTCCGCAACCTGACCGCCCGAAGGAAGACCGCCGGCTGTCGAACATCGTCTTCATGGGCATGGGCGAGCCCCTGTACAATCTCGACCACGTCGCCGACGCCATCGACATCATCAGCGACAACGAAGGCATCGCCCTGTCGCGCCGCCGGATCACCGTCTCGACCTCGGGCGTTGTCCCGCAGCTCGATGCGCTCGGCACGCGGACGCAAGCCATGCTGGCGATCAGCCTGCACGCCACCAATGATGCCCTGCGCGACGTGCTGGTGCCGCTGAACAAGAAATACGACCTCGAACAGCTGATGGCCGGCATCCGCGCCTATCCCGGCATCTCCAACGCCCGCAGGGTGACGTTCGAATACGTCATGCTCAAGGGCGTGAACGACAGCCCCGACGAGGCACGTGCCCTGCTCAAGCTGATCGAGGGCATCCCGGCCAAGGTGAATCTGATCCCGTTCAACCCCTGGCCCGGCACGGACTATGAGTGTTCGGACTGGAAGACGATCGAACGGTTCGCGGCCATCCTCAACAAGGCCGGCTACGCCAGCCCCATCCGCACCCCGCGCGGCCGCGACATCCTCGCCGCCTGCGGCGCAAGGCGGCGGCGGAAGCGGCCTGACAGGTTTTAGGAATTGGGGATTAGGAATTAGGAGGCTCGCGCTCGTCCCCGCTCCTAATTCCTAATTCCTAAGCCCTACTCCCTCCCCAGTCACACTTCTTCACCAACTGTGTCCCAGCCCCCCTTGCGGATTGAGGCGAAATCCGGGCAATCGTCAGCGGGGCTCTGACAACGGACAACCATGGACTCTTCGTCCCTCACCACCCTGCTGGAAAGCGCCGAGGTCCAGGCCTTCGCGACCGGCTTTCCGACCACCCTGGCGCACCTTGGCGTGACGCTCGGCCTGCTGATCGTGGGCGCGGTGCTCTACGCCCTGTTCACGCCGTGGAAGGAAATCGCCCTGATCCGTGAGGGCAACGCCGCCGCGGCCGTCGCCTTCTCCGGCGTTCTGGTCGGCCTGGCCGTCCCGCTGGCGACCAGCCTCAGCGTCTCGACTTCGCTCAAGGACATCGCCCTCTGGGGCGTCGCCACCGTGGTGCTGCAGTTGCTGGCCTTCCGCCTCGTCGACATGATCCTGACCGGCCTGCCCCAGCGCATCCGGGATGGTGAGATCGCCGCCGCCGTCCTGCTCGTCGGGGCCAAGCTGTCGACCGCCCTGATCCTCGCCGCCGCCCTGACGGGCTGAGGCCGTGGGCTTCCCCAGACCGCCGGACTGGCTC
>VFBG01000199.1 GCA_006515835.1 bacterium
CCCGCCTGCGCTCGCTGGGCGCCACCGTTCCGCCGCCCGGGACCGACGCCGACCCGACCGCAGCCCGCCTGCCCGCCGGACGCAGCCGTTTGACCGCGCCGGTCGAGGGCGCCCCGTCGCGTCGCTTCGGCGAGGGTTCCAGCGGCTGGAGTTGGCGCGCCGACAGCGCCGAAGTTCGTGCCCCGGCCAGCGGACAGGTGGCCTTCGCCGGGCCGTTGAGCGGGTGGGGGCAGGTGGTGATCCTCGACCTCGGCCCCGGCTGGCGCGCAGTGATCTCCGGACTGGATGAGGTCTCGGTCGAGGCCGGCGACCGCGTTGCGGACGGCCAGACCCTGGGCCGGACCGGCACCGACGGCGAGCCGGCGTTTGAACTGCGCCGTGATGAACGCCCGATCGATCCGGCACCGTGGTTGCGGTAGAGGCGGGTGGCTAGTGGCTAGTGGCCAGTGATTGCTCAGCAGCACGCGCGCCTGCCTGGCCCAGCAGAGCTGGTACCCACCAATCACTGGCCACTCCCTTCCGGCGAAACCGCTTCCCATCCGCCGATGACGCTGATTTTATCCGGGAATCGCCGATCGGCCACGTTTTCGTCGCCGGTCGGTCCGTAACTGCCCTGACCAAGAGCCGCCTTCCTGTCCGCTGAAAGAAACCCGATGCGTAAATTGTTGCTGGTAGGCGCCGCCGCCGTGACCCTGGTGGGGCTCGGTGCCGCGACCGCCACGGGCCAGACGCCGCGTAACGAGGCGTTCCGGATGCTGGCGCTCTTCGGGGACGTGCTGGGGATTGTCGAACAGGCCTATGTCGTACCGGTCGACGACAAGAAGCTGATCGAGGCGGCTCTGCAGGGCATGATGGGCGCGCTGGACCCCCACTCCAACTATCTGCCGCCCAGCGGATACGACGAGCTTCAGGAGCGGACTTCGGGTGCCTATTCGGGCGTGGGTCTGACCATCCAGGCGGAGGGCGGGCTGGTGAAGGTGATCTCGCCGATGGACGGTGGACCCGCCGCGCGTGCCGGGGTCAACGCCGGGGACGTGATCTCCTCCATCGAGGGCCAGAGCGCCGCGGGTCTGACGGTCAGCCAGGTCTCGGAAAAACTGCGCGGCGCCGTCGGCACCTCGGTTCAGGTGACTTTCCTGCGCGACGGCGAGGAGCCGCGCGAGGTCACCCTGACGCGCGAGGTCATCAAGATCGAATCCGTCACTGGCCGGATCGAGGGCGATTTCGCCTATCTGCGGGTCTCGACCTTCAACGAGAACACGGGCCGCGAACTGGGCGAGACCATCGCCCGGCTCAAGACCGAGAACCCCGGCATCAAGGGCTATGTGCTGGACCTGCGCAACAACGGCGGCGGGCTGCTGGACGCGGCCATCGCGGTTTCGGACGCCTTCCTCGAGCGCGGCGAAATCGTCAGCCAGCGCGGGCGCAAGGCCGACCAGATCCAGCGCTACGGCGCGCGGCCGGGCGACCTGACCGGTGGCCTGCCCCTGGTGGTGTTGATCAACTACGGCTCGGCCTCGGCCTCGGAAATCGTCGCCGGTGCCCTGAAGGACCACCAGCGGGCAACGATCGTCGGCCTGACCAGCTTCGGCAAGGGGTCGGTCCAGACCGTCATTCCGCTGCGCAACGGTGCCGACGGCGCCCTGTCGATCACCACGGCCCGCTATTTCACTCCCTCGGGCGCCTCGATCCAGAAGATCGGCATCGAGCCGGACCTGGAAGTGTCCCGCTCGCTGGCCGAAGCACGGATCGTGTCGCGGTCGAATTTCATCTACTCCGAAGCGGCCTATGCCACGGCGCTGGACGCCTCCATCGGGGCCGAGCGCAAGGGGCCTCACACACCGCACGAAGCGCCCGGCGAGGGCTGGCCCGAGGACAAGGACTATCAGCTGGAGCGGGCCTTCGATGTGCTGCGCGCCAACGGCGTCCTGGCCCAGCTGGCCGCTGCGCCAGAGGGTATTGTCGTGACCGCGCCGGGCACCGCACTGGCCGCGGCTGAGCCCGAGCCCGCGCCGGAAAACTGATGCGGCCAGGGAAGGCACATGGCTAACAGCGCGTTAGGCTTTCTTAACCGACGCCCGCCACTGTGAGCTCTGAAGGAGTCCGCTTCGCGGACCCCCGTTCGAGCGTCCAGTCCTGCCCATGTTCGCCAAGCGCCAGTCTGTTCTCGCCACCACCGCCGGAGCGCCACCGGTGCGCCGGTCGCTGCGTGAAAACCTCGCCCCCGTCGGTCGCATCCTGAAGAAGCCGCCCGTCGCCGTCGCCGGCGCCGGCCTGTTGCTGCTCGGCGCCGCCGCCCTGTTCATCACCGTGCTCGGTGATCCCCGCGCCGGGGCCCCGTCAGCCCGCGCGGCGCTGAAGCGCGAGGCCCCCGTCGCCGCCCCTGCCCCGACCGGGCTCGAAGCCTTTTCCGTGGGTGCCTATG
>VFBG01000019.1 GCA_006515835.1 bacterium
CGCACTGTTCGGCATAGAGCGCCGCGCCGCGCCGCAGGTCCGGGATCGCCTGCGGCGCGAGGGGCGTCGGATAGGCGGCGAGAAGGTCGTCGGCGAGGCGCCGCGCCTGTCGGGCAACCGTCTCCGGCGCCGCGCGCGCCTCGACCGCCGAGATCAGGGCGGACGACTCCGCGAGAAGCCGGGGCTGGGCCTCATGCGCCGGCAGGGCGGCGATGCGGGTGCGCACTGACGTCGAGAACTCGCGCATCTCGGCGTATTCCGCCTCGCTGATCACCCGGCTGCCGGAGACGGCGCCGGGATAGTCGACGGCGATGTAGTCCAGCAGCCGCCAGGCGGTCTCCGCCCCGGGCGTCGTCGTCTGGGCCGCGGCGTGTTGGGGTATCGCGACGCCCAGCAGCAGGGCGAGGACAAGGAGGAGGCGAAGCGTCGCCGGCATGACGGAATCCCGTTCTTAAGATTGGGTCTCAATAGCAGCATGCGATCTCAAGCCGCCAGAGGATCAAGAGGCGCGCGCCACGATTTGCAGACGATCGGCGCCGCGGCTCCGCTTTCTCACAGGCGGTTGGGCGGAGTGGTCCGTCGCTGCAGGGAAGGCGCGAGAGGCTCCGATGGCCAAGGACCGAGCCTGGCTGCGCGACCCGGGCGCCTGGACTCAGCTTCCCAACTCTTCGATGACCGGACAGCGGACCGCCACTCCCCGCAGCCGCTGCAAATCCGCGATCTTCGCATCGACGCTGGTGATATGATCCTGCGCCATGTCGCGCACCTCGCGGCAGGTTTCGACCCCGGGTTCACTGAGGGCGATCAGGCGTCGGATGGCGTCGAGCCCGAACCCCAGTTCCCGAGAGCGGCGGATGAACCGGAGCCGCTGTCGGTGTTCGGGCTCGTAGCTGCGATGACCGCCCGGCGTCCGGCCGGGCTCGGGCATCAGCCCGATGCGCTCGTAGTAGCGCACCGTTTCCAGGTTCACGCCGGCGCTCTCCGCCAGCCGTCCGATCGTCAAACCGCGTCCCGACATTTTTGCTTGATCCCGTAGTCGCTACGGGTTGCATCCTACGGGTCTATCGACCGAGGAGAAACCGTGGACTTGCCAGAAACACGCCGGGCGGGACGACCGGAAATGGCTGTCAGCGCGACGGCCGCCGTTGGCGCCGCGGCGTCTGTTTTCGCCTGGGCGGCCTGCTGCGTTCTCCCGTTGGCGCTTTCGCTCGCGGGTCTATCCTTCGCCGGTGCGGCCCTGATCGCCGGTATGCGGGGCTGGCTGACCGGCCTTGCGATCGTCGTCCTGATGGCGGGATGGGTGCTGCATTGGCGCCGCCTCCGCATGTGCAGGCGCGAGGCGTCCTGCCGGCGGCCGTCGCGTGTGGCGGCCGGTCTCCTTGTGGTCGCGACGGTTCTGGTGCTGCTGTCCTTGGCTTGGCAGCCCTTCATAGAGCCTTGGGCCCTACCGCGGCTGGCGGCCGGCCTGTGACCGTGAAGGTGGAATTGCGGTCCACGCTGGTCTGTCCGCATTGCGGCCATCAGGCGACCGAGACCATGCCGACCGACGCCTGCCTGTATTTCTACGACTGCCTGGGCTGCGGTCGGAAGCTGAAGCCCAAATACGGCGACTGCTGCGTCTTCTGTTCCTACGCGGATGTCCCCTGTCCGCCGATACAGGTGGATGGGAAGGCCTGTTGCGGTTAGTTGATGCGTGGGGCCGCGCAGCCATCGCCTTCGTCTCGAGCAAGGATTTGGCCGCCAGCCTCCGGGCTGTTTCGGGCGAAACTCTGGACTATGCTCCGGGTCATTTGCGGCGGTCGCACCAGCGGCCTATCCAGGAGACGGTGGTGACGGGCGAAGTCGTCGAACTGTTTGTGTTGAGGAGCGGCGATCGGTGGACCATCATGTCCGAGGGCGTCGCGCGAGGAATTTTCGACTACCAGGTGGATGCCGAGGAGGCCGCCATCCGGCTTGCCCAAGGTGTGCGGGCCAAAGGAGGTGCCAGCGATGTCATGTCCCCGGACCGGGGAAGCCAGATGCGCAAGGTCTGGCCAATCTAGCTCGATCGCGCACAATGATCGCCGTGGCGATCTGAGGGGAGCGGTCTCTCCTCGCCGACGTTGTCGGTCAGCAGGCAAGCGATTTTCGGGGAGAGTCCAGATGACGATCAGGGACGAGGTTGATCATGCGATGGACGCCTATCACGGCGACGACCTGCAGTACGTCACGGTGGGTTTCGACCAGTGGGACCAGTTTTGCCGCGAGGTCGGGCTGACGCCGGCGCCCGACTATCCCGGCTCCTCCGATCTCGAGGTCAGCTATCGCGGCATGAGCGTTCGGCCGGGAATGTCCCCGGATGAGATCGTCCTCGTCACCGGCGGATAGCGCTCGCGCAAAGGGCAGGAAAGGCTGAGCGAGGTCGCGCCGGTGGCCGCCGAACGAAGCAGGGTCGTTCCGCGGCGCGGTCGGTTGACCTCAAGGTGCTCGGCCTTTGTCTTTGGCCTATGCGGACGTCATCGACAAATCATGACTCGCTGACCCGGTGCTACTGACCCAGCATGCGTCGGCACTGGGCGTGGGTCATTCCCATCGGGCTCACGCCGCCGCTCTTTTCAGCGCTGTGGCTGTGGGTCGCGCCTTCGCCCATGGTGCGGAGCATTTGTTCGCACGCCGCCCGTTGTTCGGCCGTCGGGGGCGCGGTGGTCGCGCAGGCTGAAACGCTGACGGCCAGCGCCAGGGCGCTCACGAGAGCAAGGGATTTGTTCATGTGGCCGGTCCTCCCGAAGACAGTCTTCGATTCCCTTCTACCGGCGCTGGCGAACGGCGCTTTGATCCAAAGCAAACGGCGCGGGCGCCCGGCCCGTCAAGAGTTCGGATTTGTCGGCCGAGTCGGAGGGGGCGGTGCTTTAAGCGAGGCGTTCGATGAAGAACGCGCTTTCCGATGATGGGTCAGATTCCAACCGAATAACGCCCGGACCCTTATGGATCCTGGTTGAAAGCCTCATCGCCCTTCCACCGATGGGAATCTTCTTTTTCGGAGTTGCGCCGGGCTGAACCGACCCGGGGCCTCGCCCGCGTCAGGAGTTGGTCCGAGGACTTTCGAACCGGCGTCGAATCCAGGCGCGGCCGGGTTTCTCGACGAGCAGATGCAGGGCGGCCGCGATCAACGCCGTGGCGACAAACAGCCCTGTCAGTTCGATCGGTGTGATCCGGAAGGCGCTGTCGATGCCGCGGAGTTCAGCGACGACGCCCTTCCAGGCTACGATCACCGGCATGTGCACGAGATATAGGGCGAAGGAGGCTTCGCCGGCGAAGACCAGGGCAGGGGCGGCGAGAAGCCCCTCGCAGTCCGCGCGTGCAAGCAGGGACCAGGTCAGGATCACGGGGGCTGAGAGGGCGACGATGATGCGGTCGTCCAGCGACAACTGCATGGCGCCGAGCAGGAGCGTGGTGGTGAACAGGGCGGCGGCGATGGCGACGGGCCGGCTCCAGCGCCAGCGATGGCCCAGGGCATAGAGCGCCATGCCGATCAGAAAGGCCGGCGCGATGCGCAAGATGCCCATGTCGTCTTCGGCCCGAGGAAGCACCTTGCCGAAAATCGAGACGTAGGCCGCGTCGATGACGACATAGCTGACGATGCCGAAGGCGAGCAGGAGCCAGGGACGCTGTCGCATCCGAACGGCAAGAGTGGCGTAGGCCGGGAACAGGAGATAGGCGAACCATTCCGCCGAGAGCGACCAGGACGGGCCGCTCCAGTTGAAGCCGATCTCGCTCGGAAACCACGCCTGAACCAGGAACAGGGTCTTGACGAAGCCCTCTGTCGTATAGGTCGAAGGATCGAACGAAATGCCGAAAACCGAAGCCCCGAGCACCATGATCGAGACCCCGCCCAAAATCGCCAGATGGAGGGGATAGAGGCGCGCCAGCCGCGCCACGAGGAAACGCCTGTAGCTAAACGTTCCAGCGGCGAAAGCGGGGCCGTAGACGTGGGCCAGAATGAAGCCCGACAACATGAAGAAGGCGTCGACCGCCAGCCGGCTGCGCTCGATGATCGGGCTGTAACCCAGGGCCGGATCCCATTGGAGCTGGTAGTGGAACAGCACCACGCCCACGGCCAGGAAGGCCCGCAGACTGGTCAAGCCCCTCAGATCGGCCGGGTAGCCTTCGTGGGTCGGCGAAACGGACGTCATGAAAGATGGCCCCCCAAGGCGAGCGGCATTGGACAGTCCGCCTAATTGGCTTACGCATCGGATGCGTACATCCCCTCGTCCCGCCGCGTCAGGCTTCAATCCAGCCGTGCCGGGGGTCCCCTGTTAGGCGCCGATGGTCCTCTCCAACCCTTCGCGCCGGACACATGGTGAGAGGCTTGCGGGTCTCCCCGGAAGGCGCGATGACGACTGCCGTCGGTGATGGGACCGGCGCGGACGCCGCGACACTATGGCTTCGCCTTCATCGAGCGCAGTTTTCGCCATGGGCGACGGATGGGCCGCCTATGCGGGCCCGCATGAAGCGCACGCCGCTCACGCCCATGTCGCGATACAGCTGGCCGTGGCCCGCACGGGCTCGGTCCGCGTGGTTCTGGAAGACCATCGCACCTTGAGCGGTCAGGCGATCGTCATCGGCCCGCGGGTTCGCCATCGGATGACCGACGAGGGCGGGTCGGTCCTGCTGTTGTACCTGGAGACGCACACGCCGTTGGCCTCGAGCCTTCTGGCGCTGATCGCGCCGGCCGTCGCGGCCGTCGCTCCGCCCTCCGTGACGGCCCTGTTGAGCCCTGAGGCCCAGCCGGACCGCATCGTGGCGGGCCTCAGAGAAGGGCTCGGCGTCAAGGAAGTGAAGCTGGATCCACGCCTTGAAGGGGCGCTCCTCAAGGCGTCCGAAGACCCGGCGCCCGGCGCCGTCGCCCGGGCGGCCCGGGCGGTCGGCCTGTCGCCCGCGCGCCTCCGGGTTCTGGCCCAAGCGCAGATGCAGGCTCCGCTGTCGCAATGGCTGCTATGGCGAAAGCTTCAGAGGGCCGGGCATGAGATGGCGTCGGGCGCGGGCCTGGTGGAGGCGGCGATCGCCGGCGGCTTCGCCGACCAGGCGCATCTGAACCGCATCACGAAACGCATGTTCGGCGTGACGCCCTTGCAGGCGTCGAGCGTCGTGCGTTCTGCGGACAATCGGTTCGTTCAATAAGCCGCCCGCCGGCCGCGTCATCCTGGGGCGTCCCTGGAGCCCTCCGATGCCTCTCGCCCGGTTTCTCGTCCGTCTCGGTTATGCGCCGGTGTTCTTCGCGGGCTTCCTTGGGGCCGCGGTGACCTTGGCCGAGCGGGGGGCGCCCCCGTGGAGTCTGCCGATCCTGCTCGGGCTGGCGCTGGCGGTCTCGTTCGCCGCCGAGCGTCTGGCGCCCTACGAACCCGTCTGGAATCAACCCCACGGGGACGCCGGCCGCGATTTGATCCATGCGGCGGTGAATGAGGCGTCGATTGTCATCTCGGTCCTGGCCATGCCCCTTGTGTCCGGCGTGATCCCGGGTCTCGACGTCTGGCCGTCCGGCTGGCCGCTATGGGGACAGCTGGCGGTCGCCGTCCTGGCGGCGGACTTCGGCATCACCCTGGCGCACTACGCCAGCCATCGCATCCCGGCGCTCTGGTCGTTGCACGCCGTGCATCATTCCGTCGAACGGATGTATGGTTTCAACGGCCTGCTGAAACATCCCCTCCATCAGGCGATAGAATTGACGGCCGGTGTTGCGCCGCTGGTGCTCCTCGGCATGCCCTCGGACGTCGCCTGGCTTCTGGCCTTCGCCGTGGCGATCCAACTGATCCTTCAGCACTCCAACGTCGATATGAAGATCGGACCGCTGATCTACATATGGGCGGTCGCCCCGGCCCACCGACACCATCATCTGGCGTCGCAGACCGAGGGTGACGTCAATTTCGGCCTGTTCACCAGCCTGTGGGACCATCTGCTGGGAACGTTCCGGTCGGGGGCCGACACGCCCCGGACGGGCGAGATCGGCGTGTCCGGTCGGCCCGACTACCCCAGGGGATATCTCCGGCAACTCGCCGAACCCTTCCGACGGGGTGTCTGACACCCTGTCGCACTAGCGCGAGGCGCGGCCGAGCAGCTCGATCAGTTCGTTCGCCTTGGCCTTGCGCTCGGCCGGGTCGTCGCCGGTCAACGCGCCCATGACGCAGTGGTCGAGGTGATCCTTGAGGACCTCGCTCTCGACACGCAGCAGGGCGGCCCGCACCGCCTGCAGCTGGGTCAGCACGTCCACGCAGTATCGGTCATCCTCGACCATCCGGGCGATGCCGCGCACCTGTCCCTCGATCCGGTTGAGACGGTTCAACACCTTGGGCTTGGTCAGGGTCTGCATCCAATTCCTCGTTCCAGTCATTCCCTATACCCTATGACGGTATCTTGCGCGATACCCCAATGGGGTATATTTGGCGTCCAGCCGATTCAGGAGCCCGCCATGTCCACGCCCTCGCATTCCCATCCGGACGGTCACGCCTGTTGTTCGACCCACACGGCCGACAGCGGCGCGAAGGCCGTCGACCCGGTCTGCGGAATGACCGTCGATCCGGCGACCGCGGCGCATCGCGCCGCTCACGAAGGCCGGGACTATTTCTTCTGCTCGGCGGGCTGCCGCACCAAATTCGTCGCCGAGCCGGACCGATACCTTGGCGATAAGCCGCAGCCCGCGCCCGTGGTCCCGGGCGCGATCTACACCTGCCCGATGCATCCGGAGGTGCGCCAGGAAGGCCCCGGCTCCTGCCCGATCTGCGGTATGGCGCTGGAACCGGAGACGGTGACCGCCGAGGCGCCGGTCAATCACGAACTGATCGACTTCACCCGCCGCTTCCAGGTCAGCCTGGTGCTGACCCTGCCGGTCTTCGCTCTGGAGATGGGCGGGCATCTGACCGGCCTGATGATGCGGATACCGGGACAGACCTCGAACTGGATCCAGTTCGCCCTGGCGACGCCGGTGGTGCTGTGGGCCGGATGGCCCTTCTTCCAGCGGGGCTGGGCCTCGATCCGCAACCGCAGCCTCAACATGTTCACCCTGATCGCTATCGGCGTCGGCGCGGCCTGGATCTACAGCGTGGTCGCGGTTCTGGCTCCGGGCCTGTTCCCGGCGGCGGTCCGACGAATGGACGGCAGCGCGCCGGTCTATTTCGAGGCGGCGGCGGTGATCACCGTCCTCGTTCTGGTGGGCCAGATCCTGGAGTTGCGCGCGCGGGAACAGACGTCCGGCGCTATCCGGGCGCTGCTGGATCTGACGCCGAAGACCGCGCGCCGCGTGCGTGACGACGGCGGCGACGAGGATGTGACGCTCGACCTGGTCGCCGTCGGAGACCGGTTGCGCGTCCGGCCCGGCGAAAAGGTGGCGGTCGACGGCGAAATCCTGGACGGTCGCGTGACCATCGACGAATCTCTGGTCACGGGAGAATCCATGCCGGTGACCAAGGAGGTCGGCGACAAGGTCGTCGCCGGTTCGCTCAACAAGACCGGCTCGTTCGTGATGCGGGCCGACAAGGTGGGCGCCGACACCCTGCTGGCCCGGATCGTCCAGATGGTCGCCCAGGCCCAGCGCAGCCGCGCGCCCATCCAGCGGCTGGCCGACCAGGTGTCGGGCTGGTTTGTCCCGGCGGTGATGGGGATCGCGGTTCTCGCGGCCGTCGTCTGGGGCCTGGCCGGACCCGAGCCGCGCCTGTCGTACGCCCTCGTGGCCGCGGTGTCGGTGCTGATCATCGCCTGTCCCTGCGCCCTGGGCCTGGCCACGCCCATCTCCATCATGGTCGGGGTGGGACGCGGGGCCCAGGCCGGGGTGCTGATCAAGAACGCCGAGGCGCTGGAGCGCTTCGAGAAGGTCGACACCCTGGTGCTCGACAAGACCGGCACCCTGACCGAGGGACGGCCATCGGTCACGGCGATCCGGCCCGCGGCCGGTTTCGACGAGGTCGAGCTTCTGAGGTTGTCCGCCAGCCTTGAGCGGGGCAGCGAGCACCCCCTGGCCGACGCCGTCGTCCGCGCCGCCAGCGACAGGAACCTCGTCCTCTCGGAGGCGTCGGAGTTCGACAGTCCGGTCGGACGGGGCGTCACCGGGATGGTCGATGGCCGCCGCGTGGCCCTCGGCAACGGCCGCTACCTCAGGGAAATCGGGGTCGACGTCGCGCCGCTCGAGGCCGAGGCCGAGGCGCTTCGCCGGGACGGCGCCACCGCCATCTTTGTGGCCGTGGACGGGGCCGCGGCCGGCGTCCTCGGCATCGCCGATCCGGTCAAGGCGACGACCGCCCAGGCCATCCGCGATCTGAAGGCGGCGGGGCTGCGCCTTGTGATGATGACGGGTGACAACCGCACCACGGCCGAGGCCGTGGCGCGCCGGCTCGGCATCGACGACGTCCAGGCCGAGGTCCTGCCCCAGGACAAGGCCGCCGTCGTCGAGCGTCTGCGCGCCGAGGGCCGGGTCGTGGCCATGGCCGGCGACGGGGTCAACGACGCCCCGGCCCTGGCCGCCGCCGACGTCGGCGTGGCCATGGGCGCGGGGTCGGATGTGGCGATCGAGAGCGCCGGCGTCACCCTGCTGGGGGGCGACCTGCAGGGCATCGTCCGGGCGCGCAAACTGTCTAAGGCGGTGATGGGCAATATCCGTCAGAACCTCGTGTTCGCGTTCGGCTACAATACGCTCGGCATCCCGATAGCGGCGGGCCTGCTCTATCCGGTTTTCGGCCTGCTGTTGTCGCCGGCCCTGGCGGCCCTGGCCATGGCCCTGTCATCCGTCAGCGTCATCGGCAATGCGCTGCGGCTTCGGGCGGTCAGGCTTTGACCAGCGGCTGGCGCGCTCGAGACCGCCGGGGAAAACCATGACAGCCGTCAGCCCATTACGCATCCCGGCGGTTGATCCCTCGCATGATCCGACGGTGTTCGGGCATATTTAATCGTGGTGGAACCGTGGCGGCGGGTCCGGATTACGCTGGCTTCGATGTCCGGTGGGGACAGTCGTCCGGGCGAGCGCAACGCCCGCCCGGATGCAGCGTCGCCGGGCGCACCTCATTGTCTGGCCGCCTGGCGATCCGGCTGGCGACCGTCCCAAGCGGAGATCCCCGATGTTCAACCCGATCGTCACCCGCCCGTCCCTCCTGCTCGCCGGCTGTTCCGCGCTCGTCCTGACGGCGTGCAGCCCCGCGGCGGAGCCGCCCGCAACGTCCAAGGCCGAAGAGTCCGCGCACGCTTCGGAGCCCATGGCGATGGCGCAGACGCCGTTCTCCGCCGCCGAAACCAGGATGCACGAGGCCATGATGGCGGCAACGGGAGCCGATGCGGGCGAAACCTGGGCGCGCAAGATGATCCCGCATCACCAGGGCGCGCTCGACATGTCCCAGATCGTGCTGCGGGACACCCAGGACGCCGACATTCGCCGGATGGCCCAGAAAACCGTCGAAATGCAGACCACGGACATCGCCGAGCTGCGGCGCTGGCTCGAGACGCGGGTCGGGGCCGCCGCCGGCGCGGCCGCGCCGGGCGGGGGCGGGGAACCTCCCTTCGCGCCGGCCGAAACGAAGATGAAGGCCGCCATGATGTCGGCGACCGGGGCCAACACGGACCGGATGTGGGCCAGCAAGATGATCGCGCACCACCAGGGCGCCCTGGACATGGCGCAGGTGGTGTTGCGTGAAAGCCAGGACGCCGGCATCCGGCGCATGGCGCAGAAGACGATCGAGCTGCAGACCGCCGACATCGCCGAGATGCGCGCCTGGCTCGCGGCCCACCCGGTCGGCGGGTCCTGACGCGGGTCTCACGGGCGGAGCGGGTTTGACTGAAAGAGGGGCAGGGACATGGAGAAGATGACGGGCATGGATCACATGCAGGCCACGAAGGGCAGCTATCGATCATTCGCGATCGAGCTCGTCCTTGATTTCATCATCATGTACCTGGTGATGTACACGATGATCGCATCCCTCGATCACTTCTACTTCAATCTCAACACCGTCTACATGACCCTCATGATGGTCTCTCCCATGGCCATCCTCATGCTGGTGTTCATGCGGTCGATGTATCCGTCGAAGCGGACCAATCTGCTGATCGGCGGGGCCGCCGCCCTGGTGTTCGCGGTCAGCTTCTGGGGCATGCGGACCCAGGCGGCGGTCGGGGATGCGGACTTCCTGCGTTCGATGATCCCGCACCATTCGGGCGCGATCCTGATGTGCCAGCAGGCGTCGCTGACGGATCCGGAGGTGCTCGGACTGTGCGAGGAGATCGTCCGCTCCCAGGAGCGGGAGATCGCCCAGATGAAGGCGCTTCTGGCGCGCAGATAACGGGCGGGCGGCCGCAAATAGCCTGTTCGAACCGCAGGCGTCGTCGGGTCTGCGGCAGCGTGTCGCGAGGGCCGGCCGCGGCGTCTGCGTACATCCCTATAGATTGTCGCCGCACAGCGGCGCGATCATGACTTTCAGGAGTATCCCATGAAGCTGGATCGTCGATTGCTACTGCGCGGCGCCGTCGCCGGAGGCGGTCTTGCGGCCCTGCAGGGCTTGATGCCTGCCTGGGCCCAGACGGGTTCGCCCGGGCTGCGGGCGGATTTGCCGACCCTCACCGGCCCGAACATCGACCTGACGGTCGGTCAGACGCCGTTCACCGTGAATGGACGAACCGCCATGGCGACAACGATTAACGGCGTCCTCCCGGCCCCGGTGCTTCGCCTTCGTGAGGGTCAGAACGTCCGTCTGTCGGTGACGAACCAGCTCGACGAGGACACCTCGATCCATTGGCACGGCATTCTGCTGCCGTTCCAGATGGACGGCGTCCCCGGCGTCAGCTTCCCGGGCATCCGCCCGCGCGAGACCTTCGTCTACGAGTTCCCGGTCCGGCAGTCGGGCACCTTCTGGTACCACAGCCACTCAGGTTTGCAGGAGGCGCTCGGCCACTACGGACCCCTGGTCATCGATCCGGCCGGGGCGGATCCGGTCGGCTACGACCGCGAGCACGTGCTGGTGCTGTCGGACTGGAGCTTCATGCATCCGCACGAAATCTTCGAGAAGCTCAAGAAGAGTCCCGGCTATTTCAACCGTCAGCGCACCACCCTGGCCGGCCTGCTGGACGGCAGCGACCGGATGAGCCTGGAGGAGCGCCGGATGTGGGGCGAGATGCGGATGGATCCGCGCGACATCCTCGACGTCAACGGCTCGACCTACACCTATCTGATCAACGGCCATGGGCCCCAGGAGAACTGGACCGGCCTGTTCCGGCCCGGGGAGCGGGTGCGGCTGCGCATCATCAACGCCTCGGCCATGTCGATCTTCAACGTCCGCATCCCCGGCCTCCCCATGACGGTGGTCCAGGCCGACGGCGAGAACGTGCGCCCGATCGAGATCGACGAGTTCCAGATCGCCGCCGCCGAAACCTATGACGTCATCGTTCGGCCGACCGAGGACCGCGCCTACACCATCGTGTCGGAAGCCATCGACCGCTCGGGCATGGGCCGCGCCACCCTGGCGCCCCGCCTCGGCATGACGGCCGAGGTTCCGCCGCTTCGCGAGGTTCCCAACCTGACCATGAAGGACATGGGCATGGGAGACATGGGGGGCATGAGCGGAATGGATCACGGGGCCATGGGAGCCCAGTCGGGCGGAGCGATGGCCGGAATGGACCACGGGGCTATGACGGGCGCGCCCGGCGCGGCCATGGCGGGCATGGATCACGGCGCCATGGCCCCCCAGGCCCCCGCCGGGACGATGTCCGGTATGGACCACGGCTCCATGTCCGGCATGAACATGCGCGATCCGGAGAACGCCCCGCCCGACATGGCGGTGGGGGTGGGCGTCGACGCCATCGCGATGGCGCCGGCCAATCGCATGGGCGAGCGGCCGATCGGGCTTCAGGACGTGCCGCATCGCGTCCTCGTATACACAGACCTGGTGTCGCTCGCGCCCAACAAGGATCAGCGCGCCCCATCCCGGACGATGGAGATTCACCTGACCGGAAACATGGAGCGGTTCATGTGGGGTTTCGACGGCCGCAAATTCAGCGAGTTGGTCGAGCCGATCCGGTTCGAGCGGGACGAGCGGGTGCGCGTGACCCTGGTGAACGATTCCATGATGGCGCACCCGATCCACCTGCACGGCCATTTCTTCGAGCTGGTCACCGGCGGCCCGGCCGGTCACCAGCCGCTCAAGCACACCGTCAACGTTCCGCCGGGCGGCAAGGTCAGCTTCGACCTGACCGCGGACAATCCGGGCGACTGGGCCTTCCACTGTCACCTGTTGCTGCACATGCATGCCGGGATGTTCAACGTCGTTACGGTCCGTCCGCTGGAAGGAGCCGCATCGTGAAGACGTCG
>VFBG01000317.1 GCA_006515835.1 bacterium
CACGATGCCGTTCTGCGGCGACGCCAGCCCCGGCTGCTACGGCGAGGTCCACGCCGACGGCGAGCCGCTGATGGGCGCCATCTGGAAGGTGCGCGCCGAGCTCAAGTCCGGCCTCGGCGACGTGGCCGGCGGCGACCTGGCCGACAACCTGCTGGTCGGCTGGTTCCAGGCCTTCAACGACACGGGCATCAATTCGATCATCGAGGAGCACTGGCTGGTGCTGGACGACGACGACGCCAACATCGACAACGGCACGCCGCACTATTCCATGATCGACGCGGGCTTCACGGCCCAGGCCTTCCCGGGCTTCGACCTGCCGCTGTTCTCGATCTCGCACACGCCGCTGGTGCAGGTGAACAGCGAGCTGCAGGTGCCGATCCAGGCCGTGGTGACCGAGGAGAACGGCACGCTCACGGGCGTGACGCTCAACTGGTCCAACGACGGCGGCCTGAACTACAACGCGGTGGCCATGACCGCGCTGGCCGGCAACCTGTGGCGCGGCTTCGTGCCCGGCCAGACCTCGCCCAAGACGGTGCGCTACTGGCTGAGCGCCTTCGGCCCGGGCGGCAGCAACCAGTTGCCCAAGGCCGCGCCGACCGACGCCTTCCAGTACTCCAACGGCAAGTCCGGCGACCCGCCCGCCGCCTACAGCGGCGCGCGCCTGTGGGGCAACGACCTCGGGCCGGAGGGCTGGAACGGCTCGTACAAGCCGGACGTGAACAACTACCTGCTCAGCCCGGTCTTCAACTTCAGCGGCAAGACCGGCCTGCGCCTGCGCTTCCAGCGCTGGCTGGCGGTCGAGGAGGCCATCTACGACCAGGCCGAGCTGTTCGTGAACACCACGCGCATCTTCGTCAACCCGCAGAACGGCAACCTGATCGACTCGGCCTGGACGGCGCAGGACTACGACATCGGCTCGCTGGCCAACAACAACGCGTCGGTGCAGTTCAAGTTCGAGATGACCAGTGATGCCGGCCTCGAGTTCGCCGGCTGGAACATCGACGACTTCCGCGTGGTGTCGCTGGGACCGGTGACGCCCACGGCCTTCATCT
>VFBG01000200.1 GCA_006515835.1 bacterium
CACAGTCGACCGCCTGCGGATCGCCCAGGGACCGGTCAAGCCGCCGTCCGACATCGCCGCGGCGCCGAAGCGCCGCCCGGCGGCCCAGCCCCTCGCCGCCCATGAGGAGGCCGAACTGAAGGCCGCCCTTGCGGCAGCGCCCGACGCGCTGAAGGGTCCCCTGGAAAGGCTCGGTCGGGCGGTTCTCGGCGATCCGGAAAAAGGCCGCGACCGTTCGGGCCGTTGACAAAACTTCGCCGTTTCTGTTCTCGAAAGTGCTGAAGCGCGCGTATCTGCGGGGAATCGCGCAATCCTTCCCAAAATCCCGCATCCAGTTGAGGACGACGCCATGAGCGCCCAGACCAAATACGCTGCCATGAGCCGCCGCGCGGCGATGACCGCCGCGGCCCTGGCCGCCATGGCTACGCTGGCCGGTTGCGGCGGCGGCGGCGCAAACGCCGCTGCAGAGGGCGACATGGCCATGGGCGCGGCCGAGGGTGCCAAGGTGACCGTGATCGAATACGCCTCGGTCACCTGCCATGTCTGCGCCGCCTGGCAGAAGGAAAACTGGGCCGCGTTCAAGGCCGCCTATGTCGACACCAACAAGGTCCGCTACGTCTTCCGCGAACTGCCGACCGGCCCGGTCAATGTCGCCGTGGCCGGCTTCATGATCGCCCGCTGCGCCGGCGACGACAAATATTTCGACGTTGTCCACAATATCCTGGCCAGCCAGGACGAGTGGCAGGCGGGCGTCAATCCGCGCGACACTCTGTTCCGCATCGGCAACGGCGCCGGGCTGAGCAACCAGCAGATCGAGACCTGCATCAAGAACCCGGAGAACATCAAGGCGGCGGACGCCCGCGCCCGCGCTTCCCAGTCCGCCGGCGTGGACGGCACCCCGGCGTTCTTCGTGAACGGGGTCCCGGTCATCTCGCCCGGATCGGCGAGCGGCCCGACCATGGCCGACCTGTCGCGCGCCATCGACGCTGAACTGGCCAAGGGCTGATCGTCGCGGTGACGAACCGACGGCGATCCCTTCTGATTCTGACGCTGGCGCTGCTGGCACCCGCTGTCGTGGCATCCGCGTCAGGGTCGGACTCCGCCCTCGCGCGCCAGACGCTCGCCCCGGTCACGGCCGCGGATCGCAGCATCGGCCGTGCCAATGCCCCGGTGACGGTGGTTGAATACGCCTCCTTCGCCTGTCACGTCTGCGCCGACTGGCATGAGTTGGTGTGGCCTGTGTTCAAACAGCGTTTCGTCGATACCGGCCAGGTCCGGTTTGTATTCCGCAACCTGCCGACCCAGCCGGAGGAACTTTCCCTGTCGGGGGCCGCTCTGGCGCGCTGTGCGGTGCCGGAGCGGTTCTTCGACGTGACCGCCGCTCTGATGCACGGCCAGGCGGCGGTTCTGCGGGGTGGGACGCGCGACGCCTGGTATGCGCCGGCCATCGCCGTCAGCGGGCGGACGCGCGCCCAGATCGACGCCTGCGTCGCTACCCCGGCTACCCGGGCGGCTATCACCCGCGACATCGACAGCGCGGACGCGGCGGATGTGCACCACACCCCCAGCTTCTTCGTCAACGGACGCCGGGTGACGGACCGCTCGCTGGGCGGGCTGGAGGTCGCGATCCGGGCGGCCGCAGCGGCTCGTTGACCGCGTAGGGAACCATGCAGTTCCAGCGCCTCCGGCTCGTGGGCTTCAAGTCCTTCGTCGACCCTGCCGAGGTGCATATCGAGCCGGGCCTGACCGGCGTCGTCGGTCCCAATGGATGCGGCAAGTCCAATGTGCTGGAAGGCCTGCGCTGGGTCATGGGGGCCAACTCGGCCAAGGCCATGCGCGGCCAGGGCATGGACGACGTCATCTTCGCCGGCGCCGCCGACCGTCCGCCGCGCAACCACGCCGAGGTCCAGCTGACCATCGACAACGCCCAGCGCCGGGCGCCCCAGCCCTTCACTGACAGCCCGATGCTGGAGGTGTCGCGCCGCATCGACCGGGGACAGGGCTCGACCTACCGCATTAACGGCAAGGAGGTGCGGGCCCGCGACGTGCAACTGCTGTTCGCCGACGCCTCGACGGGCGCCAACTCGCCCGCCCTCGTCCGTCAGGGCCAGATCAGCGAACTGATTGCCGCCAAGCCGCAGAACCGCCGCCGTATCCTCGAAGAAGCGGGTGGCGTCGCCGGCCTGCACACCCGCCGGCACGAGGCCGAGCTGCGGCTGAAGGCGGCCGAGACCAACCTCGAACGGCTGGACGACATCGGGCGGGAGCTGGAGACGGCCCTGACGCGGCTGAAGCGCGAGGCGCGGCAGGCCGAACGCTACAAGAAAATCTCCGGCGAAATCCGCGCCCTGCAGGCCGCACTGCTGTTTGTGCGCTGGAACGACGCGCGTGTGGCCGCAGAGGGCGCCGCGCAGGAACTGGCCGACGCC
>VFBG01000020.1 GCA_006515835.1 bacterium
GCCTCGGCGCTGACGCCCAGCTCGGCGCGGACCAGCGGGGCGATCCTGTCGAGCAGGGCGACCGTCATGGCCCGCCAGCCGACCACCAGCGGATCGCTGACGGGCCAGGGTTTGGCGGCGTCGGCCGGGTCCTTCAGCGTCAGTACGCCCAGGTCCATGAACAGGCCGCCGTTGCGGTATTCGGCGAGGCCAGTCAGGCCGTCGAGATCGAACACCTCGACCCCCGCGGTCTGGAGCGGTTCGACCAGCGAATAGCTGAGCCACTGGGACAGTTTGTGGATCGGGACGAGGCCGTCGGTGGCGTCGTCGCGCTTCATCGCAGGATGCCGCCAGCAGTCGCCGAGATCTACGCCGCCCAGGTTCAGCCGGTCCCGCCAGACCGGGCCGAGCGCCTCCAGCAGGACTTCGAGGATGACGGGGGCAGGCAGGCGGTCCTGTTCGTCGGCGCGGTCGACCATGGCGTCGAACAGGCCGCCGGGCCTTGGCTCGTCCTCAAGCGCGAACAGGTCGGGCTCGGCCAGACAGGCCTGACCCAGACGACGCAGGAGGGCGGCGCGGCCTTCGAGTCCGACCAGCGGGTTCTTGTCCGAGACCTGGAAGCCCTTGGCCAGATCGGCGGCGGTGAGGAAGGTCAGGGCCACAGCGTCGACGCGCCACGGGTCGTCCTCGGTGATCGAGAAGGCCCCGGCCTCGAACATCCGCAGGGAGGCAATCGCAAGCCCCTCGGACCGGGTGAGTGTGCGGCCGGTGCGGGCGTCCTGATAGGACCAGTCCGGACCCGAACCGGCGTCCAGCAGAACGGAGACAATGGCGAGGTCGAACTCGGTCCGGGCGCGCGAGGCGGGATCGAGCCAGTCGCGGGCATCGGCGACCGGACCCCACAGGTCGACGCCGTCGACGGCGAAATGCCGCCAGCGCGCGTGGAAGGGCACGTCCAGGGTCGGATACTGGTCGCGGATCACGGCGGCGACATAGCGCGCGGTCTCCGGCAGCCGGTCGAGGTCGACCGTCCAGTGATCGAGGCCGCCGGCGACGCCGATGGCCAGCATCTCCTGGGCCCGTTCGCGGACGGCGGCGGCGTTCAGCAGGCCATGGGCCTGCTCCGTTTCAGAACTGCTCAAGGTCGCGGCCCACCACGCGGGTCAGGTCTTCGGCCGACGGCGGCGCGTCGGGGGTGAAATAGCCGGCCGCCTTCTTGGCCTCCATCTCGACCGAGGCGTCGGGCGGAACGAGGTAGTCCGGGATGGGCACGCGCTCGCCGATCTCGATGCCGGATTCGGTCAGGGCGTCGTGCTTCATGTTGGACATCGAAACGAAGCGGTCGATCTTCGTGATGCCCAACCAGTGCAGGATATCCGGCATTAACTGCTGGAAGCGGGCGTCCTGCACCCCCGCGACGCATTCGGTGCGCTCGAAATAGGTGGCGGCCTGGTCGCCGCCCGGCTGGCGCTTGCGGGCGTTGTAGACGAGGAATTTCGTGACCTCGCCGAGAGCCCGGCCTTCCTTGCGGTTATAGGCGATCAGGCCCGCGCCGCCGTCCTGGGCCTCGCGGATGCACTCCTCGATGCCGTGCGTCAGATAGGGGCGGCAGGTGCAGATGTCGGAGCCGAAGACGTCCGAGCCGTTGCATTCGTCATGCACCCGGCAGGTCAGGCGGCGGTTGGGGTCGGCGATCGCGGCGGGGTCGCCGAAAATGTAGAGGGTGATGCCGCCGATGGGGGGCAGGAAGACCTTGATGTCCGGCCGGGTGACAAGGTCGGCGTACATGCCGCCGGTCTGTTCGAACAGGGTGCGGCGCAGGGCGGTTTCGGTGACGCCAAAGCGTTCGGCGATGCCGGGCAGATACCAGACCGGATCGATGGCGGCCTTGGTCACCGCAACGTCGCCGCTCTCATGCACGATCTGGCCATCGACCTTGAGTCGACCCGAGGCGATGGCCTCGCCGATCTCGCCGAGTTGAAGCCGGGCGCGGGTGACGGCGATGGTGGGGCGGATGTCGACGCCCTCGGCCAGTTCGTCGGCGAAATCCTCGGCAACGCGGGCACCCCAAGGGTCGAGCGAGACGATCTTTGAGGCGTCGGTCCACTGCGGGAACGGTCCCATCGGCGTGGTCGGCGCGGTGTTGGTCAGATCGGGCCGGTTGTTGGCGGCCATGGCTCCGGACGAGACGGCGAGGGCGCGATAGACCGAATAGGCACCGCCGTGGGCGCCGATGGCATTGCGGTCGCTGCCGGAGTTCACCGTGCCGATGACGGGTCCGCGTTCCTTCGCGGTGGCGGCACCCCATTCGATCGGGAAGCGGCTGACGGTGCCGGCACCGGGGTGGGAATTGAGCCGGATGTGGCTCGGGCGATTGGACATGTTTCCTCACTCGAACCGGCTTGTTGTTTTTCTTGCGCCGGACTCATCAGGACACACCGCGTCGGGGGTTCTGTCCAGCCCCGAAGAATGGACGGGTTGCGCCGTCGCCCTCGCCCCGGGTCTGTGAATTCCTTAATGGGCAAGCTTGACGCAAAGTCTTTGCAATCGCCCTGTGTATCCGGAAGGGATTCCGGGGTGAGACGATGCGGTGGGTGGCGGTTCTTTTTGGCGGACTGGTGTTGGCGCTTGCGGGCGCCGCCGGAGCACAGACGCCGGTTTCGGATTCCGAGGCTGAGGCGATCTACCAGCCTCGTCCCATGGTCAGCCTGCGCCATCCGGAATGGTCGCGGAGCGCGGTTCTCTACCAACTGAACACACGCCAATTCACGCCGGAAGGTACCTTCCGCGCCGCCCAGGCTCAGCTGCCGAGGCTGAAGGCTCTGGGGGTGGACGTTATCTGGCTGATGCCGATCCATCCGATCGGAGAACTGAACCGCAAGGGGACGCTCGGCAGCCCGTATTCCGTCCGCGACTATTTCGGTGTGAACCCGGAGTTCGGAAGCCAGGCTGACCTCAAGGCCTTTGTCGACGCGGCCCATGCCCAGGGGATGTATGTGATCCTGGACTGGGTCGCCAACCACACGGCCTGGGACAATCCGCTGACCGTCTCCCATCCCGAATGGTACGAGCGCGATCTCGACGGGAATTTCCGGCCCACCCCGTGGTGGGACTGGTCCGACATCATCAATCTGAACTACGCCCACCCGGGCCTGCGCCAGTACATGACCGAGGCCCTGATGTACTGGGTGCGGGAGGTCGGGGTGGACGGCTATCGCGCCGATGTCGCCGGCTTTGTGCCGCTGGACTTCTGGGAGACGGCGCGGGCGCAGCTGGAGACTATCAAGCCGGTCTTCATGCTGGGCGAATGGGAAATGCGCGATCTGCACTATCGCGCCTTCGACGCGACCTACGCCTGGACCTGGAAGGAAGCCATGCAGAAGATCGCCGCCGGCCAGGCCGACACCGGTGCGCTGTTCGGCTTCTATTCCTGGAATGAGAGCGCCTATCCGCGAGAGGCCATGCGGATGACCTATACGTCCAACCACGACCAGAACGCCTGGGAGGGGACCGAGTACGAGAAATATGGCCCGGCCCGCGAGGCCGCGATCGTTCTGTCGGTGGTCGGGGAGGGGATCCCCCTGATCTACAACGGGCAGGAGGTCGGCAATAGGCGGCGGCTGGCGTTCTTCGAGGACGATCCGATTGCGTGGCCTGCGGACCATGAGCTGGACAGCCAGGGCCGGCTGTACCAGCGACTGTTCGCCCTCAAACATGCCCACCCGGCCTTGTGGAACGGCCAATGGGGCGGACGCATGTATTCCGTGGTCAACACGGCGCCGTCCCAGGTTCTGAGCTTCTTCCGGAAGAAGGACGGCGACACGGTCTTCGCCCTGATGAACCTGTCGGGCGAGGCCCGGAGCGTTACCTTCACCGGGACCCACCACTACGGAACCTACACCGATTTCGCGACGGGCGAGACGGTCGCGGTGGACGGGACGACCGCGATGACCCTGCCCGCGTGGGGCTGGCGCGTGCTGGCGACCCTTGCGTCGTGACCCGATGAACCCCGCCGTCAGCTCTTCCGCCGTAGTGATCGGCGCTTCCGGCGGGATCGGCGCGGCCGTTGTCCGCCGGCTGGAAGCATCCGGGCGGTACGCCGTCGTCCATGCCCTGTCGCGCTCGCGCACAGGGTTCGATCTGGAGGACGAGGTCTCGATCGCCGCCGCCGCTGCGCAGGCGGCCGAGGGGCCGGCGCCGGCGCTGGTGTTCGTCGCCACCGGAGTGCTCCACCACGGGTTCGAGCCGGAACGCAGCTGGCGCGCGCTCGACGCGGACCATCTGCTGCGGGACTACCGGATCAACGCGGTCGGGCCGGCGCTGGTCGCGAAGCATTTCCTGCCGCTCCTTCCGCGCGACCGGCGCGTGGCGTTCGCGGCCCTGTCGGCGCGGGTCGGGTCGATCGGGGACAACCGGCTGGGCGGCTGGCACAGCTATCGCGCGTCCAAGGCGGCCCTGAACATGCTGTTGCGCAATGTGGCGGTCGAGCTGGGGCGCACGCATCCGCAGGCGGTCATCGCCGGCCTGCACCCCGGAACGGTCGACACCGGCCTCAGCGCGCCATTCCAGAGGGGGGTGAAGCCGGAGAAGCTGTTCACGGTGGACTATTCCGCAGAGCGGCTGCTGGCGGTGATCGACGGCCTGACGCCCGCCGACAGCGGCGGCGTTTTCGCCTGGGACGGCGCGCGCATACCCGAATGAGCCACGCCTGACCGGCGCGTCTTGACTCGGTCGCACAGTATGTCGCATACACTGTGTGTCACACACTATGTGAGATGCAGGGAAGCGGCATGAGCCTCGATCCGGACCTTTATGAATCGATGCGGCTGGAGCTGCGGCGCGGGTCGCTGGTTCTGGCGGTGCTCGCCTGTCTCCGGACCGAGCGCTACGGCTACACCCTGCGTCAGGCTCTGGCCGCCGACGGACTCGAGATGGAGGAATCGACCCTCTATCCGCTGCTGCGCCGGCTGGAGAGCCAGGGCCTGCTGAACAGCGAATGGCGCGAGGAGGAGAAGCGGAAGAAGCGTTTCTACGTCCTGTCGCCGGGCGGCGTCTCGATGCTGGCCGCGCTGACCGACGAGTGGCGGGGCATCAACGCCTCGCTCGACAAGATTCTCTGAAATCCGGGCTGAAGGGGAAACGCCATGGACCTGATTGACCGCTATCTGAACGCCGTCGCCGCGCAGTTGCCGCAGGACGAACGGGCCGACATCACCGCCGAACTGCGTGACCTGATCCTGAGCCGGTTCGAGGCGAAGGAGGAGGCACTGGGCCGTGCCCTGACCGAGGATGAGCAGGAGGCGATCCTGCGCGAGATCGGCCATCCGCTGGTCGTGGCGGCGCGATATCGCAAGGGGCCGGACTCGCTGGTGGGGCCGGAGCTGTTTCCCTACTGGCTGTTCGGGGTGAAGGCCGGGCTGATGGTGCTGGCGGCGGTCTTCGCCCTGACCCTGTTGATCCGGCTTGTCAGTGGATCGGACAATTTCGGGCAGGATATCGCCCAGGCCTTCCATGGCTTCTTCGGGGCCGGCCTGACCCTGATCGGGGCGGCGACGCTGGCGGCGGCGATCTTCGAGCATCAGGGCATCCGGCCGGCGTGGCTGACCAAATGGCGGGTCAAGGATCTGGGTGCCTTCGGCCTGGCGGACCCTGCGGCATGGGGCGCGTCGATGACCGGGACGGAGACGGCGCAGGCGGCGAAGACGTCGTGGAAGCCGAAGCCCCGGGCGAAGGCATGGCCGGGCGGGGAGTATCTGTTCTCCTTTCTCGCCGTCGGCATGTTCGTGCTGTGGTGGATCGGGGTGCTGCACTTCCCCGGCCTGATGTCGATCGAACTGCGCGGCCAGGACGCGGTGGTCAGTGGCGCGCCGATCTGGTCGATCCTGTTCGGGCCGATCCTGCTCTACGCCTTCGCCCAGATGGCCGTCGATCTGGCCAGTCTGGTCCGGCCGTATGCCGTCAGGGCGCGGGCGGCGGCCCGGATCGTCGTCGCCGGCGCCGGCCTGTGGCTGACCTGGGCGATCTTCGAGGCCGGGCACTGGTTCACCCTGATGCGCGGCGACGAGACGGCTCGGATCGAGGGCGATTGGTCCATGCTGAACCTCGACACGCTCGGGAGCCTGGGTGACGGCGGGCGGGATCTGGCCGGGATCGCCTCGACACTGTCGGTGGTGATGATCTGGGTTTTGGCCTTCTCGGCGATCAGCCTCGTCTGCAGCATGATCCTGAACCTGTGGCGGGTCGGGCGCGGGTAGCCTTCCTTCCCCGATGGGGGAGGAATGGCAATGTCCGAAAACCGCGAGACTTCCATAGCCGCAGCGCTCATTCTGCGGCCATGGAAAACGCCGGTGAACTCGATCAGGAGGCCTGCTACCGCGCCGTGCTGACGCGGGATGCGCGGTTCGACGGGCGGTTCTTCGGCTGCGTGAAGACCACGGGCATCTACTGCCGCCCCGTCTGTCCGGCGCGGACGCCGAAACGGGAGAACATGTTCTTCGTGGTCTCGGCCGCGGCGGCGGAGGAGGCGGGCTTTCGCGCCTGCCTGCGCTGCCGGCCCGAGACGGCACCCGACATGGGGGCCTGGCGCGGTACGTCGAATACGGTCAGCCGGGCGCTGGCCCTGATCGAGGCGGGGGCACTGGATGAGGGCGATGTCGACGGACTGGCCGGACGGCTGGGCGTCGGCGAACGGCACCTGCGTCGGCTGTTCCGTCAGCATCTGGGCGCGGCACCGGTCAGCGTGGCCCAGACCCGGCGGGTGCTGCTGGCCAAGGCCCTGATCCACCAGACTGACCTGTCGATGGCGCAGGTGGCCCTGGGCTCCGGTTTCGGCAGCGTACGGCGGTTCAATGAGACCTTTCAGGCCCTGTACGGCCGGCCTCCCTCGGCGCTGCGGCGGCGTGGCGAGCGGGTCCATGAGGGCGGGGTGAGGCTGAGCCTGTCGTTCCGTCCGCCCTATGACTGGGACGCCATGTTTGAGGCCCTGATGGCGCGGGGCGATGCGGTCGAGGGGCGGCGCTGGTCGCGGTCGCTGACGAAGGCGGTCGACGGGGCGGACGGCTCGGTCACAGTCGAACCAGCGGAAGCCGGACGGGTCTCGGTTTGTGTCGAGGCGGACGACCTGAAGGCGCTTCCGGGCGTGCTGGCGCGGGTGCGGCGGGTGTTCGACCTGTCGGCGGACCCGGAGGCCATCGGGCGCGACCTGTCGGCCGATCCGGTGCTGAAGCCGCTGGTCGAGGCCCGGCCGGGGTTGCGACTGCCCGGCGACTGGATCGTCCCGGATCAAGTCCGGGATGACAAGGGCGAGCATGCGCCCAGCGACCGGCTGGACGATGAGATGCTCGCCGCCCGCGCCGAGCGATGGCGTCCGTGGCGGGCTTATGGCGCGCTGCATCTCGCTCTGGCGGGGATCAGCAGCGACGATCTGATGGAGAACGATGATGCGAAACGCGCAGCCTGAGATCCTGACGCTGGACCGGGTCGCCACGCCGGTGGGCGAGGTGTTGCTGGTCACGGATGGCCAGGGTGCCGTGCGGGCGTTGGACTTCGCCGACTATGAGGCGCGGATGACCCGGCTGCTGGCCCGACATGCGCCGGGGGCGGTGGTCGTCGACGGGCGCGCGCCGGAGACGGTTCGGCGGGCGGTTGAGGGCTATTTTGGCGGCGATGTGCGAGCTCTGGACAGAGTGGCTGTGAAGACCGGCGGTACGGATTTCCAGCGCACGGTGTGGAAGGCCCTGCGGGCCATTCCGGCGGGCGAGACGCGAACCTATGGCCAGCTGGCGGCGGCGATCGGCTCGCCGAAGGCGGTGCGGGCCGCGGGTCTGGCCAATGGCCAGAACCCCATCGCCGTCATCGTGCCCTGCCACCGGGTGATCGGCGCGAACGGGACGCTGACCGGCTATGCAGGCGGGCTGGAGCGCAAGCGCTGGCTGCTGGATCACGAGGGCGCGGCTGCCCCCGCTGCCGCCTAGAATTTGTAGTTCAGGCCGACCTGGATGATCGGGAACAGGCCGTAGCCGTCGGCCTCGTCCGTGATGTTCCGGCTCTCGTCGCGCAGCCGGGCCTGCAAGGTCGGGTCGTTGGACAGGCTGCCGCCGGTCGAGGTGAGTGCGACCTCGGGCGCATCGCTCCAGGCCACGCCGGCGATGGCGCGAAAGCCCCAGCGGCCGCTGCGGTAGAAGGTGTCGTCCCAGCCGATGCCGACGAAGGGGGCGACGTCCTGCAGTTTGATGGAGCCGCCCAGCGTGCCGATCTGGGCGGGCGAATAGGTCTGACCGCCGATGTTGACCGGTGCCGTGGGCGTACCCGCCAGGGCGATGTCGCGGTCGCCGAGATAGGCACCGCCGGAAATCAGCAGACCATTGGCCAGCGGATGCATGTCGATGAAGGCACCGACCGTGTCGAAGGTCAGGTCGGCGGTGTAGTCGACGCCGTCATAGCTTTCGTCCGCGCTGTGGGTCAGGCGGTCGGTCGATCCCCTGAGGGTGAAGATCGGACCCAGTTTGACCTGTACATCAAGGCCGACCCCGGACGTGCCGACGGTCGCGCCGACCGCAATGCCGGGCTCCGACGTTTGCGCCATCGCCGAGCCGGCGGACAAAAGAACGGCGGCGGCCGCGACGGGGATCAAGCGCATGGGATTCTCCGGAGATGCGTCCGTTGCAACCTGCTCCGGTTAAGATCGTGTTTCCCGTGATCGGGCGGGGTGCAGCGTGTGGGGTCTTGACCAGACGCTGTCCGCTGTCGTCATCTGGCGTCGGGATGCTGGGGAGCAAATCCATGAAATCGACGCTGTTTGCGACGCTGTGCGTGATCCTTTGTGCGGGGCCGACCCTCGCGCTTGCGCAGGACGAAGACGACTGGGAATTCCAGCACGAAGCCAGTCTGAACCAGACGGTCGCCGCCGTCCGCTATGACGCGGGCGTGGCCATCGTCGTCCAGTGCCGGGATCGTGCGCTGTCAGCGGCCCTCGTGGGCATGCCGGCCGGGGTCGGGGGCTTCGAAGTCGAGGCGCGTCGTGCCGATGGCCGGACGGACACCCAAACCTGGGCTCCGGGGCCTCAGCCCGGTGTCTTCCTCAGCACCGTGGCCGCCCGGGATATTCGCTTCATGCGTGGTGGCGGTCTCTATTCGGTTCGCACGCCGGACGGGGCCCCCCGGGCGCTGCGCACCAATTTCGATCTGCCAACCCAGTCGGCCAATCTGGACCGGGTGCTCAGCGCTTGCGGCTGGGGTTTGATGGATGACCGGGATCAACTGACGCGGGTCAGCCGGGAGATCAGCTTCAGGGACCCCAATGCCCGGCCGCGGGAACGCCCACGCGGGCGTGGCGCCCGGGCCGGCCTGCCTGATGCGCCCGAGCCTGCGGCACCGGTCGTCCCGACCCTCCCACCCGCGGAGCGCCAAATGAGTTGTGTGCTCCAGGACCTTAAGCTGACCGGCTGCCGGTTCGATCATCCTTCAGCCGCCGCCCTGATCGGGCGCGACGCGTCCCGTCTGCTTGAGCAGGTGGAAGGGACGCAGATGTACGCGCCGGAAGGAACCGTCTCGGAAGGGCGCGTCTTCTACTCGGTCAACGCCTTTATCAGGCGATAGAGCTGACGGCCGGAACGGCGGAGGCAGCGGGTTGTTCAAGGCTTGCATTTCCCCGGCATCCGCCTAGATTGTTCCTGCTTATGCTGAAAGTGAGCATAAGTCGGCGACGGTCAGGGTGATCGGTCGCCGTTCTTCGGGCCTCTGATTTGCTCAGATCGAGCAAAAGGGATGCGAAATGGCTGACGGCGCGTTCGGAATGTCGAAAGAACTGGAGCGGGAAACCGCGCCGGTCTGGGCCAAGGTCAAGGACCATGTGACGCCCATGGAGTGGCCGGCACAGGCTGCGCTGATCAGCGAGATCAATGCGCTGAAGAAGACGCGCGACGCCGTCATCCTGGCCCACAACTATATGACTCCCGAGATCTTCCACGGCGTCGGCGACTATGTCGGCGACAGCCTTGGGCTGGCCAAGGAGGCCGCGCGGTCGAAGGCGAAGGTGATCGTCCAGGCCGGCGTGCATTTCATGGCCGAGACCTCCAAGATCCTGAGCCCCGACAAGACGGTGCTGATCCCCGACCTGCGCGCCGGCTGCTCGCTGGCGGCCTCGATCACGGGGGCGGATGTGCGGCTGATCAAGCAGCGCTATCCGGGCCTGCCGGTGGTCACCTATGTCAACACCAGCGCGGACGTGAAGGCCGAGACCGACATCTGCTGCACCAGCGCCAACGCCGTTCAGGTGGTGGAATGGGCGGCGAAGGAATGGGGCGTCGACCGGGTCATCCTGATCCCCGACGAGTTCCTGGCGCGGAACGTGGCGGCCCAGACCCATGTCGGCATCATCGCCTGGAAGGGCCGCTGCGAGGTGCATGAGCGTTTCACCGCCGCCGACATCGCCGAGATGCGGGCGGCCTATCCGGGCGCCGAAATCCTCGCCCACCCGGAATGCCCCGAGGACGTGCTGGCGGCCGCCGACTTCGCCGGTTCGACCGCGGCCATGATCGACCATGTGACGGCCCGCAAGCCGAAGCAGGTGGTGATGATCACTGAGTGCTCGATGGCCGCGAACGTCTCAGGCGACCTTCCCGGGGTCGAGTTCATCGGGCCCTGCAACCTGTGCCCGCACATGAAGCGGATCACGCTGGAGAACATCCGCGACTGCCTGCTGAACATGCAGTTCGAGGTGACGGTGCCCGAAGACATCGCCGAACGCGCCCGGCTGGCTGTGCAGCGGATCGTCGACCTGCCGCCGCCGACGGTTCCGGCGCGCTACGACATGATCAAGGCGCGGCACCATGTGGCGGTGGAGTTGATCTGATGCACTACGTCCCGCCCGTCCGGGTCACCGCGACGATCGACAAGCGCAGCCTGCGGCTTCTCGCCCTGCTGGCCTTGTGGCTGCGGTCGGAAAAGGCCACGTCGTCGGGATGACAGACAGTCCGACGCCTCGCCCCGGTCCCTGGGATCAGAAACCCGGAACCGCCGCCCCCGCAAAGGAGGCCGTGATCGATCGCGGCCCGCCGCGCAGCGCCGAGCCGCCGCTCGACAAGGGCCAGCACCCTGTTTGGGCCATTGTCTCGACCCTGCTCCTCGGCGGGCTGATCTTCTGGTGGAGCCAGAGCTGGATCATGGTCGTGGCCGTCCTGTTCGGCCTGCTGGTGCATGAGTACGGCCATGTACTGGCGATGAATCGGCTCGGCATGGGCCCGGCGCGCATCTACATCATCCCCTTCCTCGGCGGCGTGGCGAAGAGCCAGCGGCTGCCGAACAGCGAATGGGACGGCGTGCTGGTGTCGCTGGCCGGCCCGGCCTTCGGCATGCTGGCGGCGATTCCGTTCCTCGGTATCTACATTGAGCCCTGGGACCCGTGCTGGCGCGGGTTCATCCGATGCTGGAGCGGGTGGTGATCTTCCTGATCGGTGCGGTGGTGGTGCTATGGGGCATCAGCAACGGCAGCTGGTTCTTCGCCGGCTTCCTGGCGCTGTCGCTCTACGCCCATCTGAAGCGCGGCGACTGGCGGCCGGATGGTCGCCCACTGACCGCGCGGGAGTCCGGGTACAGCGTCGGCCTGTTCCTCGCGGCCCTGCTGCTGTGCGGCGGCGTGGCGCTGGCCGCCCTGTTGCCGCTGACCGGCACCCTCGAGAACGCCATGGCCATCGCGGGTCGCTATCTCGAGTTCGGTCGTTGAGCCGCATCGTCCATCACGACGGGCCGCTGATCATCGGCGGCGGTCTGGCCGGGCTGTCGGCTGCGCTGGAGGCCGCACCGCGCAAGGTGCTGGTCGTGACGCCGGCGCCGCTGCTCGAGGCTTGTTCCTCGGCCTGGGCCCAGGGCGGCGTCGCGGCGGCCCTGTCTCCGGATGACGCGCCCGCCCTGCATGCGGCCGATACGGCGGCGGCGGGCGCCGGTCTGGTCGAGACCCGA
>VFBG01000201.1 GCA_006515835.1 bacterium
TACGTCTACACTTCCAACCTGCTGGTCCGCCGCGACGTGTTCGAGTCCGAGGCCTTCGACCCCGGCTTCACCGGCTGGGGCTGGGAGGATGTGGAGTGGGCCATGCGGGTGTCGCGGCGGTTCCGCGTCGTCCACCTCGACAACGCCGCCACTCATATGGGGCTCGACACCGTCGCCGCCCTCGCCGGAAAATATGAGCAGTCGGCACCGAATTTCGCGCGCATGGCCGAGCGCCATCCGGCGATCGTCGCTGCCTATCCCAGCTACAAGGCGGCCCGGCTGCTGAAGCGCCTCCCCGGTCTGCCGAGGCTCCGGAAAATGATGCGGCGCGGTGCCGATACGACCTGGCTGCCCGTCGGTGCGCGCGCCTTCTCCCTGCGTCTGTACCGCGCCGCCCTCTATGCGGACGCGGTCTGATGGCGGACGTCGCCGTCATCGTTCCGACGCTGAGACGGGCCCAGAGTCTGGACCGCGCCGTGCGCTCACTTTTCGTCCAGACCGGGGTCGCGGACCGGGTCGCCGCCATCGTCGTGGTCGACAACGACCCTGTCGGATCGGCGGCGTCGACCGTTGACGGGCTTCGCACCGACTCCCCCTGGCCCCTGACCTATGTGCACGCGCCCCGGCCCGGGGTCGCGACAGCGCGCAACGCCGGACTGGCCGCGACGGACGCTCCGCTGATCGCCTTCCTTGACGATGATGAAGCGGCGACGCCGGGCTGGCTCTCCGCCCTTCTGAAGGCCCGGGAGGAAACAGGCGCTGACGCCGTCTTCGGTCCGATCACAGGCCAGGCGCCCGACGCTGCGCCGTGGCTGAAGCCCTGGCTGGAGCGCTTCTTCGGCCGCGACGGTCCCGCCCGGACCGGGCTGATCGACCACCCGTACGGCTGCGGCAACTCGCTGATGCTACGCGCCACCGCCCTGCCCGGCCCATCGCCGTTCGACGCGGGCACCGATCAGGCCGGCGGCGAGGACGACGCCCTGTTCGCCGCCCTCGCCGCGCGCGGTGGCCGCTTCGGCTGGGCCGCTGACGCCTGGGTCGAGGAGTTCGCTCCGGCCCACCGCGCTACCCTGAACTACGCCCTCGCCCGCGCCTTCGCCTATGGACAGGGTCCCAGCCAGACAGCGGCGGCGGCGCGCAACTGGCCGGGCGTGATCCGCTGGATGGCGATCGGTGCGGCCCAGACCGCCGTCTGGGGCGCGGCCTCGGCCGCTCTGACCCTCATCGCCAGCCCGAAGCGCGCCGAGATGTACGACCGCACCGCTCGGGGCGTCGGAAAGATGTTCTGGATGAAGGGGTTCGAGCCCCGGTTCTACGGTGCGCGGGAAGTGGCCCGGCTGGACCGGGCCACCGCCGCGTCCTGAAGTCGACGGGCGTCGGCCTCAGTTGCCCCGTCGGAGCGATTCACTCGTCGCCCGGCTCAGGTCGCCCGTCGCCTGTATTCTTCCGGCGAGCGGGCCTCTGGCCATGGCTTCCTGGCACACATAGTCGGTCTGGGCCCGACCCGTCCCGGCGCCGGTCGGGCGGATGGTCCCGCCGCGATCTTCGCAGCGTTGGGTCAGTTCTGCCATGTTCAGCGTGACGGGCTCTCCGAGGGTCGCGCAGGCTCCGGCGGTCAGCAGGCCGGCGGCGAGGGCCGACGCGAGAATTGAGCGACGCATGATCAGTCTCCGTTGAACAGAAGCCGCCGTCGGCGGCCTGGAGCAGGAGCGTTCCGACACAATCAGGTCACTTATTGATCAGCGCGTCAAGGTTGTCATGACGCACACGCACTCGCGCCGCGTCAGCCCGTCAGCCGCTTCAGGAAGGCCGGCGGATTATAGGTCGAGCGGTTGACCACGACCCCCGCGATCTTGCCGCCGACCGCCTCGATCTCGTCACGCAGCATCAGCGGCTCATTGGCCGCTCCGCTCTCCGCCGCCACCACCAGGACGGTCGCGTCGACATAGGGTGCCAGCGTGATCGCCATGTCGCTGCGGTCGGCCGCTGGGGCGTCGATCACCACGGTGTCGGCATGTTTGCGCAGGGCGTCCCAGTAGCGGGCGTCGCTGACTGCCTCGGCGCGCTGTCCCGAGCGCAAATGCTCCGCCGCGAACCGGGTGACCCACAGCCGCCCGCCAAGGCAGGGCCGGGCGCTCATCAGCCGGGCCGGGTGCACGGGCTTGCCCGCCCGGTCCATGATGCGCGGGGTGACAGCGAAGAAGATGGAGCCATCGGGCGTGGCGATCGCCGCCTTGCCAAGCGTGCCGAAGCGGTCGGGTTCGCCCGCGACGGCCTCCATCTGGCCCTGCTGGGCCAGGTCGGCGTCGATCAGCCAGACGGGCCGACGCGCGCGCACGGCGGCCAGCCGGGCGTATTCGCGCGCGACCGTCGACACGCCCTCTCCCGGTCCCAGCGCAGCCCAGAGAGCCGCCATTTCGGATGTCAGATCGACCATCGAATCGCTACGCGCCCGTTACAGGCTCCTACGCTAACACGGGCACGCTCATCGGGCCTTCATGGGGGCCACGGCCAGAACGGGCATATCGAGGGTCCGCCCGGTCGAGGCCGGAGTGACATAGCCCCGCCGCGTAAACACCCGCAGCAGGCCGACGCACAGGGCGGTGAAGGCGGCGAACAGGAACACCACCGCCAGCAGGGGTGCCTTCAGGCTGGTGCCCCGGGTCGGGGCCTCGGCGCGCTCGATGACATTGACGTTGTCCGCCCCGGCGGCGACGAGAGCGCTGTCGGCGCGGGCGGCGCTCTCGCGCTGCTGGAAGTCGCGCACCAGGGTCGTCAGCACTTCGCGGTTGCCCGCCAGATTGGCGTTGGTCGATTCCAGCCGGGTCATCTCGGCCAGTCGCGAGCGCAACTGGTTCAGCTGGCCCTCGGCCACGGCCAGCCGGGCGGCCAGACCGTCGCGATCGGCGGCGGCGGTGATCCGGGCGGTCTCGATCTCGGTGAAGATGGTGCTGGGCCCGGTGCGGACCTCCTTCGGCCCGACCGTGGTGCCGGTGGCCACATAGGCCTGCAGGTCGGCGATCTGCTGGTCGATGTCGCGCACGGGCTGGGCTTCGGGCGTGTAACGCGACAGCAGGGCCTCGCGCTGGGTGCGAAGCGTCAGGATCTGGTCCTGCGCCGAGATGTTCAGGTCCTGCTGCAGCACCACCTCGACGGGCTGCTGCGCCAGCTGGGCCTCAAGCGTCGACAGGCGCTGTGTCGCCTGATTCAGCTGGGCGCGCAGCGACAGCGCCTCGGCCTGGGTGGTCTGATAGCTGGCGGCGAGGCTGGCCTTGAAGGTGGCGAAGTAGCCGATGCCGTTGGACGCCCGGAAGGNNTGGGCGGCATAGGCCGGGGTGGTCGAGCCCTGGAAGACCTGTCGCCGCCGGACCAGATACTGGTCGACGACGGCGTTCAGAACCTGTGCGGCCCGGACAGGGTCATCGGCCTCATAGGACACGGCGATGATCGCACTGCCTGGCGTGACTCCCACGCCGAGGTTGGCGTCCAGCGCCTTGAGCGCCGCGGCTTCCTTCTCCGCAGGCGTACCGGTCGCATCGGGCCCCAGCACCGTGTCGGCGCCGACGGCGCGAACGGCGCGTCGCTTGACTTCGAGACTGCCCAGAATGGTCGCCTCCGCACCGGCGACGGCGTCGGCCTCCAGCGGCTGGCTGGGATCGATCTGGCCGACGCGGGACTGATAGACATACTCCTGCCCTGCCCCGGCATAGACGCTGGCGGTGGCGGTGTAGGATTTCTTCAGGGTCAGCACCGCCGCCGTGCCGATGGCGAACACCACCAGAAAGATCACGACCATCAGCCCGGTTTCGCGGAACAGCAGGCCGACGACATCCGAGAAGCCGTAGCGCGGGCGGACTGTCGTGTAGGCCGACGTGCGCATGAGGGGCGGACTGATTCCATCGTACTGGACTTGAATGGTCAGCCTTGGGCCACCGGCGTTAACCACTGGTTACCCATAAGCGCCGACCCTGCCCTGGACGCTGTTTTCGCGGAGTGAGTCCCCATGTCCATCGACCGCCGTCTGTTGTTGCTGGGTCTTGTCGGCGCCGGCGCGATGGTCAGCGGCTGCGCCGAGATCGGATTCGCCGACTGGACAGAGATGGAGCCGGAATACGTCCTCTATCCCGGCGACGAGATCGAGATCGCCACGCCCACGGCTACCGAACTGACCCGGACACAGCGGATCGGCCCCGACGGCCGCATCTCATTGCCGCTGGTCGGCCAGATCATGGCCGCCGACCGCACCATCGCCGAGGTCGAGGCCGACGCCTCGGCCGCCTACGCCAGCCAGCTGCGCCGGCCGGTCGTCGAAGTGACGCTGAAGACCGCCGGGCCGATCCGCGTCTGGGTCGGCGGCGAGGTGCGCACACCGGGGATGATTGAGATGAACGGCGACCTCGACGCCTATCAGGCCATCATCCAGGCAGGCGACTTCCTGCCGACCGCCAAACAGGGCGAGGTCGCCCTGATCCGACGTGGTCGGGGCGGCGTGCGCATGATGCGCGCCGCCGACCTGCGCCCCCGGCGCGGCGAGGTCATCGCCCTCCGGCGCGGCGACATCATCTTCGTCCCGCGCTCGAACCTGAGCGAGGTGGCCAATTTCGTAAGCCTGATCCGCAACGCCCTGCCGATCGGGTTCAGCTACGTCATCGGCGGGCAGTATCAGTCGTTCTGAGTGGCTGGTGG
>VFBG01000021.1:0-1110 GCA_006515835.1 bacterium
TGAAGGCCTGCACCCTGCCCCTGACCGGAACGGGCGTTGTCAGCCGCGTCATCACCGACCTGTGCGTCTTCGACGTCAAGCCGGACGGTTCGGGTCTGGAGCTGATCGAACTGGCCGAGGGCGTCACCCTTGAAGAGGTCGCGAGCAAGACCGAGGCGACCTATACGATCGCGCCCGGCCTGGCCTGATTGGCGTCAGGCGGCCCCGAACAAGGTCGCCAGCGCCGCCAGTGCCTGTTCCGCCTCGGCGCGATCGGGTGTCTCGTCGTCGATGCCATAGCCGACCATCTGGCTCGCGCCATTGGCCTGGATGACGATGCCGTCGTGGCGCGGCACCATGCTGATCGCCCGGAAATTGAGGGCGTAGGTCAGCTCGGGCTGCGGCGTCAGCCAGGCGATCTGGCCCCGGACCGGGACGACGCTCTCGTCTCCGAACAGGGCGCGGGCGCCATAGCCCGTGCAGTTGACCACGACCGGCTCGGCCAGGACCGCCAGCTCCGACGGATGGTGGAAGGTCCGCTGCACGATCCTGCCGCCCTCCATCAGGAAGGCCTCGGTCAGCTGCCGCGCATACTCGGCAACATTGAAGGTCATCTGCGGCACCACCCGCGCGGACGCCACCGGGAAGGGGTGCTCGTCCAGCCCCAGTTCCCGCGAGTGGGGGACCAGATCGGCCAGTCGGTCTGCGTAGCGGGCGAAGCCGACCCGCCCCGGCGATGGCGCCGGCCCGACCGCGCCGTTGCCGCCCCGCTTGGCGGACAGATTGTACTGGTCGATGAACCGCACCGGATCGCCGTCGAGGCCGACGAAGGCGTGGTGATCGACCCACGACCGCCGCGCCATCGCCTCCCATCGCGCCGGGAAGTCCGGCGACACGGCGGACTCGGCCGCGATCCGCGAGTCCGGCGACCAGACACCGGTGGCCCGCGCGGACCGGGTGTAGGGCGTGCGCTCGGCGGCAAAGATGGTGACCCGCGCTCCCGCCCTCAGGATCTGCAGCGCCGCAGTGAGGCCGAGGGCCCCGCAGCCGATGACGGCCACCTCACCCTGCCCGCCCGCAAGCGCCAGATCGCGCGCAGCGGCGGCCGATCCCCAGGCCAGCGACCAGCCT
>VFBG01000021.1:1157-12791 GCA_006515835.1 bacterium
CAGCCTGATCCGCCGTGGCCGTAGTTGTGAACCACCCGCTTGTCGCCGACCATTTCGGTCTCGATCCGCGGCCCCTGCGCCCGGAACGGCCGGGTGCAGACGGTGATGCGGCTCAGGCGGCCCGGATCAGTCAGCAGCGGCGCGAATGTCTGGCGCTGGAAGACGGGTCGGGCAGACGTTGTGGGCAGGTGGGCGTCGTGGCGCAGCCCGCGAGGCCCACAGACCCCAGGCCGGCGAGGACCATCCGACGGTGCAACTGAACGTCCAACAGGGTTCCCTCGAGACAGTCGGCCCAAGCCGCCTAACATCCGGCATCGGACCGGGCAATGCGGGCCAGGCGACATGCGCCGTACAACCGGGGCAACCTCAGGGCAATTGGCCTGGCCCCGACGCGGCGCGCGTCGCGGAGATCGACGCTGCATGGGATGATGCCCAGGTCGGCTCCTTCGCCGAGCCCGCCCGCGCCGCCGCCGTTGAACGCATCGAACGCGCGCTGGCCGCCGCCCGGACCGGCGATCTCACCGAAGCCACGGCGCAGTTGACCCATGCCCGCTCGGTGCTCGAGGGTCTGGACCCGGGTGCCCTCGAGCCTCGCCGGGGGATTGCCGGCCTGTTCGACAGTCGGGGCGGACGACTGAAACGCTTTCGCGAAGCCTGGGGCCGCGCCGCCGCCGGTCTGGGCGAAACCGCGAAAGAGCTGGCGGGCCGGGTCGAAGGCGCCGCCCAGCGTTCCGGCGCACTCGACAAGGCCTGGATCGAGATCCGGGACGCACTCGCCGACCTCGACGCCCATCTCGCCGCGGCCGCCGGCAGGCTGCCGGGTCATGCCCCGACCGAAGGCGATGCGCCGCATCCGCTTGTCGCGCGCCGCGCCACGCTGGACGCCTGCCGCGCAGCCGCCCTGCAATCCCTGCCCCTGATCCGCAGCGCCCAGAACGCGGACGCCCGCGCCGCAGAGGCGCTGAAGGCTTGCGCCGACGGCGTCGCTTCATGGCGCGACGACTGGAAGGAAGCGCTCGGGCTCAACGCAAAGCGGCCGAAGGCGGTCCGCCCTGACCGCGATCGGATGGGCAAGGTGCGTGAAGACCTGAAGGCGCGCATCGACAGGGCTCTCGCCGAACTGACGGCTTCACGCAGTCGCCGCGCCGAGGTCGAGAGCCGGATGGCGGAGCTTCGCCGCCCTCTTTGATTCAGGCCGCTCTGATCAGCCCGCGCTGGCGTCGGTCCAGGCGACGATCTGCGTATTCAGATCCCGCGTCGCCAGATCGAAGGCCTCGACGATGGCGGAGACCCGGTTGGCCGACGCCGGCTGTTCCACGGTGAAGACCTGTTCCGCCGCGACGGTCCGCTCAGGCAGGGCCAGCAGGCGGGCGCGCGCCGTCACGACGATGGTCGGTGCCAGACCCGGCGTGTCGTAGCGGGCCTCGAATGAACGGATGTCGATATCAAGCGACCGCTGGCCCCGCGTCAGCTCGCGCGGACCGATCAGCCGCACCCGCGTCGCCTGGGCGGCGAAGGCGTTCTCGATGCTCTCCATATAGAGGTCCGAGGCAGGCGAGACCCAACGCGCGCCGGCGATGTAGGCGGTCTCGGTCCCCGTAACGCCGAGCAGCTTGTCGCCCTCGACGGCCTCCGGGAACTCGACCCGGCGCAAGGTCACCTGGGTCGGGCTGGCGACCGAGGCAGCCGAGGCGGCGGCGGCAGAGCCCCCGAACCGGTAGGTCTGGACCGGGTCGGGCGTCGACAGCAGGGCGCAGGCGGAGAGCGCAATCATGGCGACGGTAGCCGCCAACGGACGGATCAGAGAGAAGCGGGTCATGGCTGGACCTCCATTTCCTTGGTCGGCGGGCGGCTGATGAAATCACGCGGGCTGGAACGGACCTCGTCGACCAGCCCCTCCAGTGACCGTGTCGCATCCTCCAGCGCCTGGATGGACTGCTGCAGCTGTGGCAGGCCGGTGGTGGCGAACTCGTTAAGCGGCGTCTCGACATTGGTCGCCGAGCGGTTGATTGAAGCCACCGCCGCCCTCGCCTCTTCGGCGGCGGCGTTGATGTTGGCCACAGCCTCGCGCCCGTCGCCGTCGATGATACCGCGGGTACTGACCGCGAGAGCCTCGAACTCCGCCACCGCGGAATTGGCCTTGATCAGCGCCTGCTCCAGCTGTTCCAGCATGCCCTTGCGGGCCTCCAGCTCGGTCGTCAGGGCCTCGACGTTCTTCAGGCTGGTGGAGAAGGAGCGGATATTGTCGTCCGACAGCACCCGGTTGATCCGGTTCAGCGCATCCACGGTCTGCGCCAGTACGGTGCCTGAACCGCTGAGCAGTTCCGCGATGGGCGACGGCTGGCTCTGGATCACCGGCACTACATTGTCCGGATACTGATCCTTCAGGATGGCGCTCTGCGGATTGCCGGCAGTGATCTGGATGTAGTTCAGGCCAGTGATGCCCTGAGGCTCAAGCTGGGCGCGCGAGGTGACACGCACGGGCGTGGTCGCATCGACCCGGATGCGGGCGATGACCTGATCACCCTTGTCGGGATCGAGGTTCAGGTCGGTGACCTCGCCGACGCGGATGCCGTTGAAATGCACCTCGCCGCCTTCGGACAGACCGCGCACAGGGCCATAGAAGACGATGTCATAGACATCGTAGTCATTGTTGAACTGCAGGCGGGCCAGCCAGATCACGAACACCGCCAGCGCCGCCATAAGGGCGATGGTGGCGATGCCGACGGCGGCGTAGTGGGCGTCTCGTTCCATCTCGTCCGCTCTCCTCAGGCGGCGCGCATTAACGGCGTGGACGCTCTTGCGCCCGCAACCAGATCAATCCGCTTAACATCATACATGGCCATTTCCTGGATTGAGGTCGGAACGACCCGAAGCGGAAATGGCCTTGTCTGCGGCCCGGCCACGCGGGCCGAGGAAATATTCCCTGATCCAGGGATGGTCTGAACGCTCCAGCTCCTGAACCGTCGCCTTGGCCACGATGCCTTTCTCGGCCAGCACCGCGACCTTGTCGGTGATGGCGTAAAGGCTGTCGAGGTCGTGGGTTATCATGAACACCGTCAGGCCGAGGTCATCTGAAAGCTGACGGATCAGGGCGTCGAAGGCCGCGGCGCCGATGGGGTCCAGCCCCGCGGTGGGCTCATCCAGGAACAGGAGCTCCGGATCCAGCGCCAGCGCCCGGGCCAGTCCGACCCGCTTCCTCATGCCGCCTGACAGTTCGGCCGGCTTCAGATGGTGGGCTTCGGGTTTGAGGCCAACCATCGCAATCTTCATCTCGGCCAGTTCACGGATCACGTCCGCAGACAGGCCGGTGTGCTCGACCAGGGGCGAGGCAACATTGTCGATGACGCTCAACGACGAGAACAGGGCGCCCTGCTGGAACAGGATTCCTGTCCGGCGCTGGACGTCCGCCTCTTCCTTCTCGGTCATGGTCGAACGATCGTAGCCGAGGATGCTGACCGAGCCGCCCTCCGGATCCTTCAAGCCGATGATCGAGTTCAACAGGACGGTCTTGCCCGTGCCTGACCCGCCGACCACGCCGAGCACTTCACCGCGCTCCAGAGTCAGGTCCAGGCCTTCATGGATGACCCGATCGCCGAACTGGCTGAGCAGACCGCGAACCTCGATCAGGTTTTCCGGGGCTGTAGCCGGACCGGCCAGCGTCGGCGCGGCGATCACAGGTTCAGCTCCAGGAAGATCATGGCGAACAAGGCGTCGAGGAAAATGATCGCGAAGATCGCCTGCACCACGGCGGCCGTGACACGTCGGCCCAGGCTCTCGACGTCGCCGGCGACCGCCATACCTTGCCGGCAACCGATGGCGGCGATCACCACAGCAAAGACGGGCGCCTTGACCATTCCGACCATCAGATGGGTGCCCATGTTCGGGTCCTCACTGACGCGCTGGACAAAGAAGGACGGGCCGTAGCTCAGTTCACCCCAGGTCACCAGCATGCCGCCGAGCATCCCCGCCACCATGCCGATGAAGGTCAGGAGCGGCATCATCAGCACCATGGCCGCGAGCCTCGGGATGACCAGCGCCTGGAACGGGTTCACACCCATCACCTGCATGGCGTCGACCTCCTGGTTCATCCGCATCGAACCGATCTCGGCTGCGAACGAAGAAGACGAACGGCCCGCGAGCAGAATCGCCGTGATCAGGACAGCCAGCTCCCGCAGGGTCGCCACGGCCACCAGTTGAACCGTGTACACACCGGCCCCGAACTGGGTCAGCAGATTGGCACCGAGGAAGGCAATGACCGCCCCGATGAAGAAATTGGTCGTGGCGACGATCGGTATGGCGTCCAACCCGGCTCGTTCGGTCTGACTGAACCAGGCGGCCCAGCGGATCCGGCCCGGTCGCAGGGCCGAGCCTGCGGCGGCGACCAGCCGACCAAGGAAAGCCATCGACAGGGTCGCTTCGTCGAAAATGTCGTGAACACCCCGACCAACCTTGCCGAGCGACCGCACCCAGGCGGGCGACCGGCGCGGCGGGCCGGCGCTCTCGCGCTCCAGCTTTTCGACCATGGCGTAGGTGCGCCCGGCCTCAGGGCGTTGCCTCCAGGCCGACGGAGGCAGGACGCAGTTGGAGGCCTGGACAATGGCCAGTGCGCCCGCCGTATCGAACCTGCCCAGTTCAGTCAGGTCGACCGACTCGACGCACCGCTCCCGCATTGCATCATCGAGCCGACGCGAGATCCGGCCCAGCTCGGTTGCTGTCCAGTCGCCGGTCAGGCGCAGGGTCAGCCCAGGCCACCCGTCCTCAATCTGGAAATCCGCTGCGGCCATTCCCCAACCTAGATCGCCCGGCCCGTTTTGCCTACGCCGGCCACACGGTAAAGGTGAGGCAGACCTTAGAACGCGGCCATGTCGTATTCGTTCAGCCACGGTTTCCCCATTCAGGGCTCAGTGGATCGCCCGGACTCGCCTGAGATCGTCAATCATTCGATTGCGCTCCGCGATCCGGGTCGCTTCATCGGGAATGCGCAGCAGCCAGGCTGGATGTACTGTCGCCAGGACCAGGGTGCCATCGGGCTGAAGCATCGGCTGTCCCCGTTCCTGTGACACGGCGATTTTCCGGTTCAGAACGCCCAGGGCCGCCGTCGCGCCCAGGGTCACGATCACCTTCGGCTTCACCAGTCGCCGCTCCGCGTCCAGCCACCAGCGGCAGGCGCTGACTTCGCTTGCAAGCGGCGTCCGGTGGATGCGCCGCTTGCCGCGCGGCTCGTGCTTGAAATGCTTCACCGCATTGGTGACGAAGGCGTCCTCTCGTTTAAGGCCGGCCTCGGCCAGGGCTTCGTTCAGTACCTGCCCCGCCGGTCCGACGAAGGGGTGCCCGGCCAGATCCTCCTGATCCCCCGGCTGTTCGCCGACGATCATCAAAGGCGCCGCCTTCGCCCCCGCGCCGCAGACACCCTGGGTCGCATCGCGCCACAGCGGGCATCGTCGACATGCTTGGACGGCATGTCCGAGCTCTTCCAGCGTCGAGGGGACGAACCCTTCGTCGAAGGCGTGGTCGCGATTGATCCGGGACAGTGTTTTCGCAAGCCGGGTGTTGGGTTCTGATGCCGGTGCCGCGACCATCGTTTCGGTCCGGGCGAATGACTGCGCCGTCAGCTCATGAATCACCGCCGCCTCGGGCAGGTTCTTCCAGTACCGTTTGGGCATTTCGCCCTGCATGGTCTTCAGCTTCAGCCGGGCCGGATTGAAGGTCGAGGCGTAGTAGGTCTTCCAGAAATCCTCGACCTCGTCCTCGCCCGGAGCCATGTCTCGGGTCGCCGGTGGTCCGAAGGACAGCGCCTCCCGGTCCCATGTCGCCGACCCGTCCGGGGTGAGGATCGTCCAGCGCATGTTCGCGAACCGGCGGGCGAAGAAGGGAGCTGTTCGTTCGAGCACCCGATGCGCGGGCTCGAACCAGGACGCCCAGCGCTCGCCGTCGGCTACTTCGATCCGGCGAAAGCGCACGAAGGCCTTCATCTTGTGGCTGGCGCGGCTGACGTTACTGGCGCGATCCAGGGCGTCGGCCACGTCGGCGTCGGTGACCACACGGATCAGATCGGGTTCGGTCCTCAACCGCCAGAGCAGCCGGTACAGCAGATCGAACCGGTCCTCCGACCGATGCAGGATCACCGACTGCGCCAGGTCGACGAAGGCTCGCGGGGTGTGAAAGCCGGTCTCCGGAGTCGGCGACGGCGATCCGACGTCGAACAGGCCCGGTCCACTCCCCCCGACCCGGAAGACCGCCTCGCCCGGCGGGACGCCGGCCTGCCGAAATGCCCGGGCGCCGGCCCGCCAGCCGTCGAAATCGGTCTCATCGGCAAGCGTGGCGATGCGCATTCAGAACAGGCTCAGCTGTACCGGCCTCACGGTCGGGGTCATCCGGGCGCGTAGATCGGCGGCGTCCGTCAAGCCTCCCGGTGTCCAGTCCAACGCGGTGATGAAGGGCCGGACCTTGTCGATGCCCCGGCACAACCGCCCGATGTCCTCAAGCCTCAGGGTGCGCCAGCGGCGGACCTGCACGATCTTGTTCACCGACTTTACGCCGAGACCCGGCACCCTGAGCAGCATCTCGCGCGCGGCCGTGTTCACATCGACCGGAAACTGCGAGCGGCTGTTCAGCGCCCAGGCCAGTTTGGGGTCGATGGCGAGGTCGAGCATGCCGTCGTTGGCGGCGTCGCCGATCTCGGCCGGTGAAAAGCCGTAGAACCGCATCAGCCAGTCCGCCTGGTAGAGACGATGCTCGCGCATCAGCGGCGGCTTCGACAGCGGCAGGACGCTGGACGAATCCGGGATCGGGCTGAAGGCCGAATAGTAGACCCGGCGAAGGCCGTAGCCGGCGTATAGCGAGGCGCTGCGGTCGACGATCTCGGTATCGGACGCACCGTCGGCGCCGATGATCAACTGGGTGCTTTGTCCGGCGGGCGCGAACCTTGGCGGCTTCGCTCTATCCTTCTTCGCCGGACGCGCGGCCTCGACCTTCAGCCGCACCCGGCCCATGGCCTGTTTGATGACGCCCACATCCTTCTGAGGGGCCAGTCGCTTCAGCGCCTCGTCGCGTGGGAGTTCGATATTGGCGGACAGCCGGTCGGCGTAGCGGCCGGCCTCCTCGACCAGCCGCGGATCAGCCTCCGGGATCAGCTTCAGATGAATGTAGCCGCGGAAGTCGTGCTCTTCCCTGAGCTTCTTCGCGACCAGAACCAGCTGCTCCATCGTGTAGTCGCCCGAGCGGATGATGCCCGAGGAAAGAAACAGCCCTTCGATGTAGTTCCGCTTGTAGAAATTCAGCGTCAGCTCGACGACCTCATTGACGGTGAACCGCGCACGCTGAACATTCGAGGACGCCCGGTTGATGCAGTAGACGCAGTCGTAGATGCAGAAATTGGTCAGCAGGATCCTGAGCAGGGAAACGCATCGGCCGTCCGGCGTGTAGGCGTGGCAAATGCCCATCCCTTCCGTGGAGCCGACACCCTTGCCGCCGGTCGAGTCCCGCTTCGTTGTCCCGGATGAAGCGCAGGAGGCGTCGTATTTGGCGGCATCTGCGAGGACGGCGAGCTTGTTGCGGAGATCGAGAACGGCCATCCGTTCACTTTATGTTCTCCCCCGTGCATCTGTCGAGCGTAGCCGCAGGATAAAACGCGCGCTCAGTTCAGATAGTTGAGCAGGGAGACCTGCCGGAGCTGGCTGATCACCTGGGCTGACGCCTGGATCGCCACCTGCGATAGCTGCAGGTCGGTGATGGCCTCTGCCATATCGGCGTCCGTCCGGCTTCCCAGAAGCTCATCCAGCGCGATCTTCTGGGCTTCATGGCCATCGGTGATGCTCTCGACCTGTTTGGCGAGCGATCCGGTCCGGGCCATCTTGTCGACCACTGCCGTCCCCGCCTGCTCAAGCCGGCCCAGCTGCGTCGAAAGGAACGTCTTCTGCGGCTCGGTGAGCTTACCGGTCAAAGGGCCCAATCCGGGGGTCGTGTGATAGGTCTGGATATCCCGCAGGATGCTCAGGATGTCTGTGCCCAGTTCGTCCGCGAGGAAGCCCGTCTCCAGCGTCGTGCCCTCAGCAACCCGGCTCACGGTCTTCAGCGTGTCGTTGCTGAACAGCGAGGCCACATCCGGAGCTGCCGCCAGTTCGGTCAGGCTGGTCGCGGCCACCGGGGCGGTCGAGGTCGAGGCGCCGGCGAACAGGTAGCCGCCGTGGTGCCGCGTGTTCAGCCCGCCGCGCGCTGCCTGGAAGTGAGAGTCGAGCTCCAGCATCAGCAAGGCACCGGAATCGGTGGAAATCGCGCCGCCCAGCGCATCGCGAACGCCGATAACGGCGTCCTTGATCTGCCCCAGGGCCAGGTCCTGCGTCGTCAGGCGGGCACTGACGGCGGCGCTGGTGTCGATGAACCCCTGGATCCGGCTCTGCGAGCCCTTCATGGCGGTCAGGGTTTCGGACTGCCGGCCGAAACCGGTCAGGTCCGTCGCGACCTTCTGGGTCGAGACCCGCTGCTGGGCCTCGCTCGCCCGGGTCTGGGCGCTCATCAGGTCCAGCAGGGCCGACTGGTAGTTCCCGAACGTTGCGACGCGGGTCATCAGACCATCCCCATCAGCGTGTCATACATGTCCTTGGCCGCCTGGATCAGTCGCGCCGAGGCGTTGAAGGCCTGCTGGTACGTCGTCATCAGAACCAGTTCCTCATCCAGATTGACGCCTTCCTGCGCCGTCTGGCGGGACCCCGCTTCGGTGGCGAGGGCGCTCGCTGTTTCCATCTGGTTCCTGGCCGCCGCTGCCTTGCCGCCAATCTCGCCCGACAGCTCGGCGGCATAGCGGGAAACCGAGATCGAGCCCCCGGACGATCCGCCGGCGGCCTGGAAATTCGCCGTGCGCTCACCGGCGTCAGCGAGGGCCAGCGCCCCTCGACCGTCGCCGGTACTCAGGGACGGCGTTCCGACAGCGGCGGACAAATTCAGTTGTGCGAGAGCCAGTCTGGACGGGCCTTGACGAATATCCGCCCGCAGGGCGAAGCCGTCCGCTCGCGAGGCGCGCACGCCGCCGCCGATGCCGAACAGCTCGGTCACCGATACGCCGGATGGAACCTGGGTGGTGCGGTCCTCGAGCACCGACATGGTGGGCGGCGGATTGCCGTATCCAGTGAAAGACAGCGATCCGTCGGCGGCAAGGGCGAACGATCCGAAACGGCCGACCCCCGTCGCGGGGTCGTTCAGGGCGGCGACAAGGTCCCCGACCGTGCCGCCGGCCGGCACTGCGACCTGCAGATCACGCAGACGCGAGCCGGCTTCGCCGGTGAACCGGAACGTCAGGGTCTCGCCTGAAGTGAAGCCGTGCGGCGAGGCGGCCGTCAGTCCGTTGTCGTAGAAGGCCGGCCGATCCGATGAGACCAGGTCGTTGAGCCCGAAATAGTGCGAGAATCCGCGGCCCGCCTTGGCCGAGGGTGTGGCGGCGCTGTCCGCGATGGCGACGCCATTTGTGCCTGTCGCCGCGATGGTCAGCCGTCCGTCGGTGAAACTGGCCGTCGCCGCTCCGCCCAGCTGGGCGTTGAGCACGGTCAGGAAGGTCGCCGGCGTCGCCGCGGCACCGTTCACCGTCATGGTCCCACCGGAGAAGACGATGTCCGCACGGGTCTGGATGACGCCGGCCGCGTTGGTCACGGCGACGGTCGTCTGTCCCGAGAAGCCGGCAATGGCGCTCTCAAACGACTGGCCCACATTGCGGCCGGTCAGGCTGGTCGGGGCGGGTACCGCGGAGTTGGCGTTGTGGGCGCGGTTCAGCTCATCAGCCGCATGGGCGACCAGTTCGGCCAGTCGTTCAGCCGCGGCCGGAGCCTCGATATCCCGAAGCTCCACCAGACCCTTGATCTCGCCGGACGTGACGCTGTCGAGCAGGGACCGCTTCTGCCCGCCCGGTTCAGTGACCCAGACCTCGTTGAAAGCGGTTTCGCCGGTGATGGTCCCGGCGCGGTTATAGTCGAGCGTCGCGGCTCCCTGGCCGGCCAGCAAGGTCCCCGCGCCGGTCCGGATCGAGACTCCTCCGACGGGCCGAGTTGCGACCCGGATGTCCATCAGCTCGGCCAACTGGCCAATCAGGGACGACTGGGCTGTCTCCGCGCCCGATGCGTCGCCGTCCACGGCTGTCGCACGTGCAATCTCGAGATTCAGGCCTTCAATCTGTTGAAGCAGATTGTTGGCCCGTTCGACGGCGCTCTGGATACGGCTGTCGGCGTCTTCGCGGACCGCCTGAATCTGGCTGGCGATCCGGCTGGCTTCGTCGAACAGGGCCTGCGTCCGGAACAGGGCGTCCTGGCGACGGGGCGAGGAGGTCGGGTCCTCGGCGCTGGCGGCGAAGGCCGAGAACACGGCGTCGACCTGTGAGAAGAAGCCGGCGTCGCCGCCCGGGTCTCCGAACAAGGACTGGATGCGGTCATAGAGTTCGTGCCGCACGCCCATGCGCGCCGACTCTGCCCCTGCGTTCAGGCTGGCCGCCTGCAGGAAGCGGTCGGTGGCGAGCCGAATGCGCGAAACCTCGACACCGGAGCCCAGCCCCTGGCTGGTCAGGGTCCGCTGCTCAGCGATCTTGCGGACATAGCCGGGCGTGTTGACGTTGGAGACGTTGTCCGAAACGACGCGGAGCTGCGTCTGGGCCGCCTGAAGGCCGGAACTCGCCGTATTCATGATGGCGTTCAGGGACATCCGAAGGCCTCCAAAGTCGCGGCACCCGGCAAGCACTGCCAGCCGACGCGCGCTTTTTGCCCGGCATCGCGCGTAGGCGGGCCGTGCAAGCTACTGAAATTATGCGCTCTTGCGTTTCGCGCCTGGGTCATGAGCAGCAGGGGGCGCAAACGGCGGGCCAGACGCGGACCGGTCGTTCCCCGAGCAAGGTCGGTCATGACCTTTCCGCGCCGGGCGCCGGGCAAGAATCGTCTCCACGAGGCAAGTTTCGACTGAGCCATCGCCGCACCAGGATTGCCGATCCGAATATTTTATCAAGTTGATTCAGTGCCTTCCGATGCGCCCAACAGTTGGCCCGCGACTTGCGCCAGGCGTTTCGAATGTTCGGCGCAGCAGGCGCCCTCGTCCCCCTCGCTTCGGCGAACCGCTCCTCGGCATAATGTCCGCCCTCACCCTGATGTCCGTCATCGCGCCATCTGTCCCCAGCGCCCCGCAAGGGTCGTCGGGCGAGGACGCGTCCGGATTCCAGGACCTGCTGACAGCCCTGTCGGGCGAGGACGCCGCCGCTCCCAAGGCGAAGAGCGCCGTGAGCGAACCCGGGACGTCGGACGGCACGAAGACTGAGGCGGCCGACGCAGCCGGCTTCCTCGCTGCGCCGACACAGCCCCCGGTCCCGGTCCCGCTGGTGCTCCCTGCGGCACCGGAAGTCCCGGCCACCAGCGACGTGAAGAATTCGGCGGATGAAGGCGGCGAGGGAGGTCCTGTCGTCCTCCCGCCCGCGCCGGGCGTCGTGTCAGGACCTTCGGAAGACCCGCCCGTCATGCCGCTGCAGCCGGTGGACAAGACCTCCACGCCCAAGACAAACGATCCTCAGACGCCGCCGATCGTGTCCGACTTCCGCCCTTACCGGGATGAGGTTCGGGGACCCCTGATCGCCACCGCCGCCCAGACGGCCGCCGCTCTGGAAGTCAT
>VFBG01000318.1 GCA_006515835.1 bacterium
TCGGCCGCGCGCAAGGTCTGGCGCTCGGCGCGCGCCTGCTCGAAGCGGTCGTAATTGCCGCGATAGAGCGACAGCTTGCCGCCGTCGATATGCACGATCTCCTCGGCCACGGCGTTCAAGAGCTCGCGGTCGTGGCTGACCAGGATCAGCGTGCCGGGAAACGCGGCCAGGAACGATTCCAGCCACAGCCGCGCCTCCAGGTCCAAGTGGTTGCTGGGCTCGTCCAACAGCAACAGGTCGGGTTCGGCGAACAGGCACGCGGCCAGCGCCACGCGCATGCGCCAGCCGCCGGAATAGTCGTCGAGCGGGCGGAGCTGCGCCGCCTGGTCGAAGCCCAGGCCCGCCAGGATGGTCGCGGCGCGCGCGGGCGCGGCGTCGGCCGCGATGGTCGCCAGCCGGTCGTGGATTTCGGCGATGCGCCCGGGCTCCTCGGCGGTCTCGGCTTCCGCCAGCAGCGCCGCGCGCTCGGTATCGGCCGCCAGCACGAAGTCGATCAGGCTCGCGGGCCCCTCGGGCGCCTGTTGCGACAGATGCCCGACCCTGGCGCGGGCAGGTTCACCTGGCCGCCGTCGGGCTGAAGCTCGCCCAGGATCAGCCGCAACAGGGTGGATTTGCCGCTGCCGTTGCGGCCCACCAGCCCGACCCGGTGGCCGGCGGAGATGGCGAGGGTGGCGCGGTCGAAAATCGCCCTTCCGCCGAAGCGGAAGGTGAGGTCGTTGATGTGCAGCATGGCGGCGGGGTTGATAGCACATTTGGGCGCGGGCAAGGCCGTTGCCACGGCCATGCGGGCCGACTATAAGACCCCACCTTTTTTGGGAGCTGCCGTCATGGCCGTCGAGCGCACGCTGTCGATCATCAAGCCGGACGCCACGCGCCGGAACCTGACCGGGCGGATCAACGCCAAGTTCGAGGAGGCGGGCCTGCGCATCGTCGCGCAGAAGCGCCTGAAACTGAGCCGGACCAGGGCCGGCGCGTTCTACGCCGTCCACAAGAAACGCCCGTTCTACAAGGACCTGGTGAAATTCATGACCTCGGGGCCTGTCGTCGTCCAGGTTCTTGAGGGCAAGGACGCCGTGGCCAAGAACCGCGACGTGATGGGGGCCACCAACCCGGCCAACGCCGCGCCCGGCACCATCCGCAAGGAG
>VFBG01000022.1:0-31528 GCA_006515835.1 bacterium
CGATGTTGGAGGCCGACAGGTTCAACAGGATGCGAGCCCCGGCCAACGCCGCGCGGGTCGAGGGAGGCTGCGGGGCCCAGAAGTCCTCGCAGATCTCGGCGGCGAAGACGAAGCCGGGCCGATCGACCGCCTCGAAGATCAGGCCGGGCGCGAAATCAACCGACTCGCCGTCGAGAACGATCGTGTCCTCCGACCGGCTGGCGGCGGGGGCGAACCACCGCTTCTCATAATATTCCCGGTAGTTGGGCAGATAGGTCTTGGGTACGACCCCGAGCACGGCCCCCGAGCCCAGCACGACGGCACAGTTGTACAGGGTATCGCCGTTGCGGATCGGTGCCCCGACCACGGCGATCACACCCGCCTCTTCCGAAGCCTCAGCCAGCACTGCGATCTGCCGTTCCACCTCGGCCAGGAGGGCCTCCTGCATCAGCAGGTCGTCGATGGCGTAGCCGCTGAGCGACAACTCCGGAAACACGATCAGGTCCACGCCCTGCGCGCCCGCCTGTCTGATCAGGGCGATATGCTCCTCCGCGTTGGCGGCGGGGTCGGCGGTGTGAACCACCGGCGTCGCGGCGGCCACGCGGACGAAGCCGTGGGTGCGGGGCGAATGGAACGGGTGGGGCTGGGCCAAGCGTCGGTTCCTGCGGTTCAATGCTCATTTAGAGGCAAAGGGGGCGCGGCGCCATGATTGGCCGTGACCTGTCCTCGCGCGCCCGCTAAAGCCAACCCATGAACGACGCGCCGAAAAAGGGCTGGCTCTCGCGCCTGACCGAGGGCCTCTCCCGCTCCTCGAAGCAGATGACCGAACAGGTCGTCGCGACCTTCATCAAGGAACCGCTTTCCGAAGCCGCGCTCGAGGGGCTTGAAGAGCATCTGCTGGAAAGCGATCTCGGCCCCGCAGCAACCGACCGGATCGTGGCTCGCTTCCGCGAACTGCGCTTCGGAGCCGGAGCCAACGAGCGCGAGGTCAAGGAGGCGCTGGCCGAGGCCGTGACCGCCGAACTGGTCAATCACGAGGCCCGCTACGAGCCCCTGAACGGCGCACGGCCGTTCGTCACCCTGTTCGTCGGGGTCAACGGGTCGGGCAAGACCACGACCCTGGGCAAGATCGCCGCCGACCTGACCGGACAGGGGGCGAAGGTCATGATCGTCGCCTGCGACACCTTCCGGGCCGCCGCCCGCGAGCAGCTGAAGGTCTGGGCCGAGCGCGCCGGGGCCTCCTTCGAGAGCCGCCGCGACGGGGCCGACCCCGCAGGTCTGGCGTTCGACGCCTATACGAAGGCGAGGGCCGAGGGTTTTGACGTGGTGCTGATCGACACCGCCGGACGGCTGCAGAACAAGTCCGCCCTGATGGACGAACTGCTCAAGATCGTTCGGGTGCTGAAAAAGATCGATCCGGAGGCCCCGCACGAGACCCTGCTGGTGCTCGACGCGACCGTGGGTCGCAACGCCCTGGCCCAGGAACAGATCTTTGGCCGCACCGCCTATGTCTCGGGACTGGTCATGACCAAGCTGGACGGTACGGCGCGTGGCGGGGTTCTGGTGCCCGTGGCCCAGGCCTCCGACGCCCCGATCAAGCTGATCGGCGTGGGCGAAGGCGTCGAGGATCTGCAACCGTTTGACGCCCGAGCCTTTTCAAGACTGCTGGTGGGGCTTGAGGACTGATGCATGAGTGACGCCCCCGCCCCCGAACCGGCCGCGAAGAAAGAGTCCGGCCTGCGGCAGGCCGTGGATTTCGGCGGCCTGCTGGCATTCGGTCTCGCCTTTCTGGTCATGCGCCTGCGCGGCATGAGCGGCGATGACGCCCTCGTCCACGCGACCTGGTTCCTCGTCGCCGGCTCCGCCGTGGGCGTGGCGGTCGGCCTGATCGTCGAGAAACGTCTGGCCCTGATGCCGCTGCTGGTCGGCGGCTTCGCCCTCGTCTTCGGCCTGTTGACCGTGCTGACCGGCGACGGCCTGTGGGTGAAGGTCAAGGTGACGGCACTGAACCTGTCGCTGGCGGTCGCCCTGATCGGCGGCGTCCTGCTGAACAAGCAGCCGTTGAAGGCCTTGCTGGGCACCGTCATCCCCATCAATGACCGCGCATGGCGAACGCTGACCCTGCGCTATGGCGTCTATTTTCTCGCCGTCGCCATCGTCAACGAAATGGTCCGCAGCGAGGCCCTGGTCGGCTGGGCCGCCGCGCAGATGGGCCGCCACGACGTTGATCCGGCCGATGTCTGGGTCAGCTTCCGCGGCGTCTTGTGGATCGCCTCCTCCGCCTTCGGCCTGTCGCAGATCCCGCTGATCATGCGAAACCTGATCTCGCCCGATGCGCCGGTCGATCCAATGGCACCGGCCGAACCCGATACCGCGCCTTAAGCCGACGCCGGATCGTCCGTCGTCAAACCGTAAAACGCCGCTGCTACGCATGGCCCATCGAGGCCGAAGGGATACGGTTCATGGTCAAGTCCGGAAACAAGTCGAAGCGCAGCGGTAGTCTGGGCGGCTCGCCCAGCCATCTGATGCACCGTGTGCTGCAGTTGGCGCTCGACATCTATTCCGAGGAAACCGGACCGGACGGCCTGACCCAGCGGCAGTTCGCCGTGCTGGAGGCCGTGTCGCAGAAATCCGGCCTGACCCAGACCGATCTGGTCCGGGCCACAGGCATCGACCGTTCGACCCTGGCCGACCTGGTCTCGCGCATGACGACCAAGGGGCTGCTGGACCGGGTCCAGTCGTCGATCGACGCCCGCGCCAAGGCCGTCAGCCTGTCCGCCGCCGGTCAGGCCGCGCTGGAGGCCGCCCGCCCGAAGGTCGAGGCCGCCGACAAACGCATCCTCGCCCTGTTGCCCAAGGCCAAGCGTGATGGCTTCCTGGACCTTCTGGCTGAACTGGCCGGCGAAGCGGATGCGGCGCCCGACAAGGCCAAGGCCGAGGCCCGCGCCGCCAAGAAGGCGGCCCGCGACGCGAAGAAGCTGGCAAAGAAGGCGGCCAAGCCGGCCAAGGTGAAGGCGGAGAAGCCGGCCAAGGCGCAAAAGGCCGAAAAGCCCGCCAAGGTCGTGAAGGCGAAGAAGGCCAAAGAGGTCGAGCCGGCTTAACTCACCGCTATCGTCATTCCGGCGAAGGCCGGACCCCAGCGGCGCCGCGACGGCGGCGAAATACCGGCGGCGGCTACGGGTCTCTGCTCGCTGACGGCGCTCCCAACAGTTTCGCGCTCGCGCGCGCCGCTGGGTCCCGGGGTTCGCTTCGCGCCCCCGGGATGACGAGAGCAATGGGGAGAGCGTGCCCCCGCCCTAATCCATCAGCTGCTGGCTCAGATACACGTAATGCCGGGCCCAGCGGCGGGCGTTGGCGATCGGGTCGGCGTCGTTGGAGTGACCGCCTGACGTCTCTTCGTAATAGAGGTGGTCATAGCCCATCTCGCCCAGCCGCGCGGCGAACTTGCGCGAATGGCCGGGGTGGACGCGGTCGTCGCGGGTGTTTGTGGTGATGTAGACGCGCGGATAGTCGGCACCCGGACGCAGGTTCTGATAGGCGGAGTATCGGGCGATCCATGCGGCCTCTTCCGGGATGCGCGGGTCGCCGTATTCGCCGATCCACGAGGCCCCGGCGGGCAGTTCGTGATAGCGCAGCATGTCGATCAGCGGGCTTTCGATCACCGCCGCATGGAACAGCTCGGGATGCTGGGTGATCGACACCGAGGTCAGGACCCCGCCGTTGGACCGGCCATAGATGCCATAGATGCCGGTGCGGCGTGGCGAGCTGATGCCGCGCCGGTGCAGGTCGGCTGCCACCGCCGCGAAATCGTCGAAGGCCAGCTGGCGGTTCTCGTTCAGCACCGCCTGGTGCCACTCCGGCCCGAACTCACCGCCGCCGCGGATATTGGCCTGGACGAAAACGCCGCCGTTCTCGAGCCAGAGTTTGCCCATCTCGGGCTTGTAGGCGGGCGGGAAACTGACCTGGAAACCGCCGTAGCCGAACAGGATGGTCGGCGCTGATCCGTCCATCGCCATGTCGCGCGGGCGGGTGACGAAATAGGGGATCATGGTGCCGTCGGAGGACCGGGCCTCGAACTGTTCGGTGACGTGGGTGGAGGCGTCGAATTTGGCAGGTGCGCTCCTCAGTGTCGCGGGCGCGTCGGCGCTCGGACCGAGGAGGCCCAAAGTCGGTGGGGTCAGAAACCCTTGGCTGGAAACGAATACTTGTCCCGTACTACGGGACCTGTCGCCAAGGCCGACGGCGCTGTTGGACGGAACGGCGATGTCGATCGAACTCCACAACGGCCGACCGTCGCGCTCGAATGCCAATCGTTTGAGAGTGCCGACGACGTTGTCCGAAACAACCATGAGGATGTCGTTGTCGAAGACGGCGACGTCCTGCACCGACTGACGCTGGCCGGGGCGGAAGACGGTCTGCGGGTCACCGTGAAGCGGCGGAGGCCCTTTCTCAGCCAGGGCGAGGACGCGCAGCGGCTGAGCCAGCACGGTGCCGGCCGGGTAGTCGGGACTGCTGCGGAACAGCGACCATGGCTCTTCGACCGTGAAGATTAGTGACTCGCCTTGGACGCCGTGAATCGAGACCCTTTCGGGCAGATTCAGTTTCGCGGGGCGATTGCCCATCAGACCCCAGACCTCTGATCTGAACGTGTCGAGCGGGCGGTTGATCAGAACCGCCTGCACAGCCCCTGTGCCGTCGCGATAGACGCTCGGGCTGACCCCATACCCACCATCCCCGATGTCGCCGCGATAGACCTCGGTCGCCTGCGCTAACGACTGGCCACGGGTCAGCGACTTGACGATGTAGGGATAGCCGCTCTCGGTGAGCGTACCCGCCCCGAAGTCCGTGGCCACCAGCAACGTGTCCCGGTCCAGCCATTCGAGCCGGTGCTTGCCCTCGGGCAGGATGAAGCCGTCCTCGACCCACCGGCCGGTGGAGGTGTCGAACTCGCGCACCACCACCGCGTCCTTGCCGCCGTCGGACAGGGAAATCAGGCAGCGGGTTTCGTCCGGGGCCAGACAGTCGGCGCCCTTCCAGACCCAGTCGCGGCCCTCGGCGCGCGACAGGGCATCGATGTCGAGCATCGTCTCCCAGCGGGTGTTCGGCGAGCGATAGGACTCCAGTGTCGTGCGCCGCCAGACGCCCTTCGGATTGGCCGCGTCCTGCCAGAAATTTCCGATGCCGTCGCCGAGGAAGCTGGGGCCGGGGATGCGGTCTGTGGCGGTCAGGATCGCCTCGGCCTGCTGCCGGAAGGTCTCATAGCGGCGGTCGCCGGTAAGGGCGGCGAGGGCACGCTGGTTGGAGGCCGCGACGAAGGCCATGGCCTCGGTCCCGTTCACCTCCTCCAGCGCCAGATGGTCGTCGGCGGCGCGGACGCCGGCCGGCGTCAGGTCGGCGGGCATGTGCGGCGGCGTCAGCGGCATGGTCAGCGTGACTTTGTCCGGCCCGATACAGTCTACGCAGATCGTCTCCTGCGCATCCGCAGTCGAATACGCCCCAAGCAACAAAGCCGAAGCCGAAGCCGCGGCGGACAGGATCAATCGGTTCATCGCGCTAAAACTTTCCGCTCATCCCGGCGAATGCCGGGACCCAGATCGAAAGACACCGGCGGCAGGGACCGGCCATCGGATAACTCTGCCCCGTTTCCCGCCGCTCCAGCTTGCATCCGGGTCCCGGCATTCGCCGGGATGAGCGGATCGTTAGAAACTACTCCGCCGCCGGGGCGTCCATCAGCCGCCGCGTCAGATAGGTGTATTCCAGCGCCAGCCGCCGGGCGGTCTCGCGCAGGTTCGCTCCCGCCGCGTGGCCGCCATCGGTGTTCTCATAGAACAGCACCGGATAGCCCAGCTCTTCAAGCCGCGCCGCCGCCTTGCGGGCGTGGCCGGGGTGGACGCGGTCGTCCTTGGTGGAGGTGTGGATGAAGACCTCGGGATAGGGCTGGTCGGCGCGCAGGTTCTGGTAGGGCGAATACTGCTGGATCCAGGCCCGCTCTTCCGGAATGTCCGGGTTGCCGTATTCCGCGATCCAACTGGCCCCGGCCAGCAGGCGGTGGAAGCGCAGCATGTCGAACAGGGGCACCTGGATGACGGCGGCGTTGATCAGGTCCGGCCGCTGGGTCAGCATCGCCCCCATGAACAGCCCGCCCTGGGACCCGCCCATGATGCCGAGTTTCGGCTGGCTGGTCACACCGCGCGCGATCAGGTCCATGGCCACGGCCTGATAGTCCTCGTGCGCGCGCTGGCGGTTTTCCTGCAGGGCCGCCTGGTGCCAGTTGGGGCCGAACTCGCCGCCGCCGCGGGTGTTGGCGATGACATAGACTCCGCCGCGCTCAAGCCACAGCTTGCCGACCGTGGCCGAATAGCCGGGCAGCAGCGACGACTGGAAGCCGCCGTAGCCGTACAGCAGGGTCGCATTCGAGCCGTCCATGGCCATGTCGCCGCGATGGACGACGAAATAGGGGATCATCGTCCCGTCGGCGCTGCGGGCTTCGAACTGGTCGACCGTCATGCCCTCGGCGTTGAACTTGGCCGGCAGGGATTTGGTCAGGTCGGCCTCGCCCGTCGCCGCGTCGGCGAGGTACAGGCTGGACGGGTTCAGATAGCCGGTGACACTGACGAAGACCTGGTCGTCCTGCTCGCTGGCCGAACCGACGCCGACCGAGACGTTCTGCGGCAGGTCCAGACGGCTGCGGGCCCATTCGCCGGACGGATTGGGTTCATAGACATAGACCGAGCCGCGGACGTTTTCGTACAGGGCCACGACCAGCTTGTTGCGGGTATTGGAGATGCCCTCGATGGCCTCGCGCGGGCCGGGGCGGATGACCAGCTGGGCCTGCACGGTGGGATCGGCCAGCCAGGCCGCCAGATCATAGGCGATGACGTCGCCCGTCTTGAACTCTTGCCCCGACGGCGCGGTCCAGTCCTGGTCCGTGGTGAAGACCATCTGTCCACGGACGAGGGCGTTGATGTTGGACTTGGCCGGCAGTTCCAGCTTCGAAGTGGTGCCGTCCGGGTTCAGCCGGTGGGTCTCGCCCTCATAGAAGCTGACACCGCGGTTGATCAGGGTCGCCTGAACCACGCCGTCGGCGTCGCGCAGCGTGTAGCCCGACACCGAGACGTCCGTCGGCTGGCCGGTGAAGACCGTCTGCGCCTGGTCGATCGTCTGGCCGCGCCGCAGGATCTTGACGATCATCGGATAGCCCGAGCTGGTCAGGGTGCCGTCGCCGAAGTCGCGCGAGATCAGCAGGGTGTTTTCGTCCACCCAGGTCGCCCCGCCCTTGGACTCCTCGAGCATGAAGCCGCCTTCGACCCAGGTCCGGGTCGTGCGGTCGAATTCGCGGATGGTCACGGCGTCCTTGCCGCCATCCGACAGGGAGACGAGGCAGCGCGTCTCGTCCGGCGGAAGGCAGGTCGCACCCTTGTAGACCCAGTTCTTGCCCTCGGCCGCGGCCAGGGCGTCGAAGTCGAGGATGGTCTCCCACTGCGGCGCTTCGGTGCGATAGCTGTCCAGCGTCGTGGTGCGCCAGATGCCGCGCACATGCTCCGCGTCCTGCCAGAAATTGTCGATCGTGCCGTCGTGGTTGAAGCCCGGCGACGGGATGCGGTCGCGCGACTGGACGATCTCCAGCGCCTGCGCATGCAGGCCTTCAAAGCGGGGATCGCCGCGCAGCACACCCAGCGAATGCTCGTTGTGGGCATTGACCCAGGCCATGGCGCGCTCGCCGTCGACCTCTTCCAGCCACACATAGGGGTCGGTCGCGTCCGAGGTGGCGAAGGCGCCCTCCGCCAGCGGTGGATTGGGCGGGGTCGGTGTCTGGGCCATGGCGCTCGTGCAAAGGGCGGTGGAAACGAGAAGCGCGGCGAGCGCGGTGGTGCGGATCATGTGGCGTGTCCCCGACTGATGTCGGGCGGCACCTTAGCGGCGGGTCGGGTCGCGGCAAGCCGGGCGGGCGGAGGTTACGGCTTTGTCATCTTGAGAAGTGGCCAGTGGCCAGTGGCTAGTGGCTAGTGGCTAGTGGTTAGTGACTGGCTAGCGGTTGCGCGGAAGCGCGGACCGCGCCGCCCTTCCGCCACCAGAAAAGCGGCAATCACTAGCCACTAGCCACTGGCCAGTCCCTTCAAGCCCCCTCATCCGGAATGCACAACACCACCCCGCACGCCTTGCAGTGCACCGCGTCCGGGTCGTGCTTCTGCAGGCCGCAGGTGGGGCAGGGAAACCGGACCTTGTGCGGCTTGAAGATGGTCTGGGCCAGCCGCAGGAACAGGGTGATGCCGGTCAGCATGACCACGATCGACAGGACCCGTCCCCATGCGCCCGGCAGGGTGATGTCGCCGAACCCGGTCGTGGTCAGGGTGGCGACGGTGAAATACAGGGCGTCCAGATAGCCCTTGATACCCGGATGGCTGCCGAGGAAGCTGGCGTAGACGAAGCCGGTCACCACGAAGATGAAGGTCACCAGCGAGGCCAGCGCGCGGGTGATTTCCTCCACCCGGGTGTCGTCGTATCTGCGGCCGACCGTTCGCCAGAAGAAGTCCGAGTTGAGCAGGGTCCAGAGCCGCAGCAGGCGCAGGAAGCCGAAGTTCGACAGGAAGGCCGGGGCCAGAAGTGTGGCGAGGACGAACAGGTCGATCCAAGTCGCGGGCTTCTTCAGCCAGTCCCTGATGTCGGTGTGGGCGTACGCCCGACCAGCGAGGTCGGCAGCCAGGAAGAAGGCGATCGCGTAGTCGATGACATAGAAGGCCCAGCCTGCCTCCTTGAGGATCGGGGCGGCCAGAAAGAAGCCGATGATCACGAAATCGATCGCGATAACCGCCAGCCGGAACCGCACCGCCAGGGGTGACGAGCCATGGTAGAGGTAGCGCAGGCGGGCCCTGAGCCGCAGCCCTTCGGCCTTGTCGGGAACGGGCTTCTGCGCGGACTGGGTTCGACTCATGGCCCAGCTTAACGCGGTTCCCTCGCCTGGGGTCCATTCCGTCGCTATATCAGGGCGGTGATGACCCGCCCCTTCGTCAAGATGAACGGCGCCGGCAACGACTTCGTCGTCGTCAATGCGCTGGAGACGCCGTTTGAACCGACGGCCGACCAGGCGCGCGCCATCGCCGACCGGAAGACGGGCGAAGGCTGCGACCAGTTGATCGCGCTCGAACCATCGGACCGCGCCGACGCCTTCATGCGGGTCTGGAACGCCGACGGCGGCGTGGTCGAGACCTGCGGCAACGCCCTGCGCTGCGTCGGCTGGATGCTGCTGCAGTCGACCGGCAAGGATGAGGTGACGATCGACACCCTCGGAGGACTGACGACAGCGCGCCGCGCGCTGGACGGCCGGGTCAAGGTGGATATGGGGGCGCCGCGTCTGGACTGGACGCAGATCCCGCTCGACGAGGCCATGGACACGCGCGGGATCGAGCTGCAGGTCGGCCCGATCGACGCCCCGGTCCTGCACACGCCCGGCGCGGTCTCCATGGGCAACCCCCACGTCGTCTTCTTCATGGACCATGCGCCCGACGACGGCTTCGTGCGCGGCATGGGCTCGCTGATTGAGCACCACCCGCGCTTCCCCGAGGGCGTCAACGTCGGCTTCGCCCACGTCATCGCGCCTGACCGCATCCGCCTGCGGGTGTGGGAGCGCGGCGCCGGACTGACGAAAGCCTGCGGCACGGGCGCCTGCGCCGCCCTGGTCGCCGCCTCGCGTCGCGGCCTGACCGGCCGGACGGCGAGGATCGGGGTGGACGGCGGCGAACTGTTGATCGAGTGGGACGAGGCGACCGACCACGTGTTCATGACCGGGCCGGTCGAGGTCGAGCGGACGGGCACGCTGGCGCTGTGATCCGCGAACTCGCCATCGCTTTCCTGACGCTCCAGACCGCTCCCGTAGCGCCCGTCTTCGTCCCGGCCGGCATGCATGCCTACTCGATGCCTTCGCAATCGATGAGGCCGACGATCGATGACGGCGACGTCTTCCTGGCGGACCGCCGTCGAGACGACTGCGGATCGACCCAACCCGCGCCGGGCGATGTGGTCATCATCGATCGAGACGGCACGCCCTTTGTGAAGCGCGTGGTCGCCGGTCCCGGGCAGCGCGTCGAGATGAAAGACGGCCTGCTGATACTCGACGGCGCGCCTGTGAGGCGGGTCGAGGTCGGAGCGGAGATATTGGGGACAGGGCTGACGGCGACGACAATCCGGGAAACACTGCCGACCGGGGCCACCTATCTGACGCTCGACTATGGTTCGGGCCAACCAATGGACGACTTCGGGCCGATCATCGTCCCGGAAGGGCACTGGTTCACGCTCGGCGACAATCGCGACAATTCCATAGACGGGCGCTCGTTCGGCCCAAGCCCCCAGTCCAGACTGTGCGGGGTAGCTTTCCGGATTGTCCGCTCGGCGAACCCGGCGCGGATCGGTATGCGGCCCTGAGCCCGGACCAGACCGCGTCAACGGTTGTCCCCGCCCGTCCCGCGGCTTAGGAACGGGCATGGCCGATCTCACCGACAAACAGACCTTCTCCGACGAAGACGCGCTGGAGTTTCACCGCAGCCCGACGCCGGGCAAGATTTCCATGGCGCCGACCAAGCCCATGGCGACCCAGCGCGACCTGTCTCTGGCCTATTCGCCGGGCGTCGCCATCCCGGTGCTGGCCATCGCGGCCGATGTCGACAAGGCCTACGACTATACGTCCAAGGGCAATCTGGTCGCCGTCATCTCCAACGGCACGGCCATTCTGGGTCTCGGCAACCTCGGACACATGGCGTCCAAGCCGGTGATGGAGGGCAAGGCCGTCCTGTTCAAACGGTTCGCCGACGTCGACAGCTTCGACGTTGAGGTCAAGACGACCGACCCGGACGAGTTCATCACCGTCGTCAAGAACATCGGTGACACCTGGGGCGGCATCAATCTGGAGGACATCAAGTCCCCGGAATGTTTCGTCATCGAGAGCGAGCTGCAGGACCTGCTCGACATCCCCGTCTTCCATGACGACCAGCACGGCACGGCCATCATCTCGACCGCCGGCCTGATCAACGCCTGCCACATCACCGGCAAGAAGCTGGAAGACATCAAGGTCGTGCTCGCCGGCGCCGGCGCCGCCGGCCTGTCGTCAATCGGCCTGATGAAGGCGGTCGGGGTCCGCGCGGAGAACACCGTCATCGTCGACCGGGACGGCGTGGTCTACAAGGGCCGGCCCAGCGGGATGGACCAGTGGAAGGCCGCGCACGCGACCGACACGCCGCACCGGACCCTTGCCGAGGCCATGGTCGGTGCCGACGTGGTGCTGGGCCTGTCGGCAAAGGGCGCGATTACCAAGGAAATGGTGGCCTCCATGGCCCCCAATCCGATCATCTTCGCCATGGCCAATCCGGATCCGGAAATCACGCCCGAGGACGTGGCCTCGGTCCGCTCGGACGCCATCATGGCCACGGGCCGGTCCGACTACGTCGCCTGCGCACAGGCCCTAGCCGCCCTGGCACGCGAGGATGTGCCGGACGAGGTCGCCATGGCCTATCGCGGGCGCAAGCTGAAATTCGGCCCCGATTACATCATCCCCTCGCCCTTCGACCCGCGGCTGATCTGGTACATCCCGCCCTTCGTCGCCCAGGCGGCGATGGACTCCGGTGTGGCACGCAAGCCGATCGAGGACATGGACGCCTACCGGACCGAACTGCGCTCGCGGCTCGATCCGTCCGCCGCCCTGATGCAGAACATCTCCGGCGCCGTGCGCGCCGCCCCCAACAAGCGGGTGGTGTTCGCCGAGGGCGAGGAAACGGCCGTCATCCGCGCCGCCTGGGGCTTCAAACAGGCCGAACTGGGCACCCCCATCCTGCTGGGCCGCGAGGACCTGATCCGCCAGAACGCCGCGGAGGCCGGTCTGAATTTCGACGAGATGGGCATCGAGATCGTCAACGCCCGGGTCAGCGAGCACAACGTCGACTACACCGACTGGCTCTACGCCCGCCTGCAGCGCCGCGGCTATCTGAAGCGCGACGTCCAACGGATGATCAATCAGGACCGCAACTATTTCGGTGCAGCCATGGTCGCCCGCGGCCAGGCCGACGCCATGGTCACCGGCGTGACCCGCAATTTCAACATGGTGCTGAAGGAGGTCCGCCGGGTCCTCGACGTCAAGAACCGCATGATCGGCATGTCGATCCTGCTGGCCAAGGGCCGCACCCTGTTCGTCGCCGACACCTCGATCCACGAACTGCCCAATGCCGAGGAACTGGCCGAGATCGCCATCCAGGCGGCCGAGACTGTCCGCAAACTGGGCAAGACCCCGCGCGTCGCCTTCCTCAGCTATTCGACCTTCGGCAACCCTCCGGGCGACCGCGGCGAAAAGGTGCGCGAGGCCATCCGCATCCTCGACCAGCGCGGCGTCGATTTCGAGTACGAGGGCGAAATGCCGCCCGAGCTGGCGCTCGATCCCGACGCCCGGGGTGCCTATCCCTTCATGCGCCTGACCGGCCACGCCAATGTTCTGGTCATGCCGGCCATCCACTCAGCCTCGATCTCGACGCGGCTGGTCCAGTCGCTGGGCGGGGCGCGCGTGATCGGTCCCCTGCTGGTCGGGCTGGAGAAGTCCGTCCAGATCGTCAGCCTCGGCGCCTCGGTCAGCGAGATCATCACAGCCGCGACGTTCGCGGCCTATGATGAAGGGGCTGCGGCGGAGGGCTGAAGGGTCAGACGGCCAAAACCTGTTTGCGGCGCTCCGCCGCCAGACGCGCCCATTCCAGCAAGCAGAACACCACCGCCAACAACCCCATCCAGGCCGCGATTACGAACATCGAGGCGTAGCCCTGTGCCTCGATCAGCTCGCCAAGCGCGCCACGCCCCAGGGTGCCGATCAGCAACGCAAGCGAGATGAAGACGGCAAACTGAACCGCGCCGAACATCCGGTTCGACAGGGCCGACAGATAGGCCACGAAGGCCGCCCCGGCGAAGCCGCCCGCGATATTCTCGCCCGCGATGGCCAGCATCAACCGCGCCAGCGGCTCGCCGACCTGAACGGTCCCGAACAGGCCATACAGCCCCGTGGCGGACATGAACGGGCCGATAACCGGCGCACCCATCGCCAGATCCATCATCAGCAGATTGGTGGCCGCGGACAACACCGCCCCGATCAGCAGGCTCCACATCCGGCCGATGACCAGCAAGGCCCAGCCGCCGAGCGCGATGCCGACGATGGTCATGACCACGCCGAACGTCTTGGAAGCCAGCGCGACCTCGGCCTTGGTATGCCCCAGAGCCCCGCCCTCGGCGCCCATGTAGAACGGAAAGGCGAACGGCCCCCAGACGCCGTCGGTGATGCGATAGGTCAGGATCAGGCCCAGCACGATCACCGCGCCCCAGCCCAACCGTCCCATAAGTTCAACCAGAGGGGCCAGGATCGCATCGTAAAGTCCGTCTGCGAACCGGGGCGCGCGGACCGACTCGGCGGCGGTGGCCCCGCGACCCTTCCAGACGATCAAGCCCGCCAGGGCGGCGGGCAGGATCACGGTCGCTCCGACGATCCATGGGCCCCAAGCGGCGGTGAATTCCCCCGCACTCGGAGCCGGGCTGGTTGTCAGCGCGGTGATCATGAACTGCACCAGCATGAAGGCCGCCCAGCCCCAGGCGGCAAGCGTCGCAACCAGAACGGCCAGCCGCAGACCCGGCGAACCGCGCCGCTCGCGGGCGACATGCTCCTGCGAGGCCGGCGCCGGCTCCGGCGCGATCAGTGTCCCGATCAGCCCCAGGCTCATCAGCACGCCCGCTGTTACGAACACGCCCGGCCAGCCGATGGCCTCGGCCAGCAACAGCGCCCCAGCGCCTCCGGCCAGCGCCGCTGTGCGGTAACCGAGCTGATAGATGGTCGACAGCAGGTCGATGGGCGTGCGCTCATCCGCGACCTCGATCCGCCAGGCGTCGATAACGATGTCCTGCGTGGCAAAGGCAAAAGCCCCCAGCGCAGCGCCGAGGGCGAGCGGTCCAAGCACGCCGCTCTCGGGCCGCGACATGGATACGGCGACAAGGGCGAGACCGATGATGACCTGAAGCACCAGCAGCCAGCTGCGCCGACGCCCGAACCGTTGGCCGATGACCGGCGGGGTCCAGCTGACAGCTGGGGACCAAAGAAAGCGAAACGCCCCGAACAGACCGATCCAGCTCAGAATGCCGATCGTGGCGACCGATACCTTCTCCTCGGTCAGCCAGGCGTTCAGGGTGCCGATCAGCATGGCAAACGGCAGGCCCGCCGAAAATCCGAGCAGCAGCATGGCCAGGGTCTTGCGCTCGCGGAACGCGGCCTTCAGCACCCCTAACCCCTTGGGCTTGATATCGGTGGCGGCCACGGCGGCGGCGTTGGTCGGCGGGGTGGACTCGGTCATCGGGCCTCGGCGTGCTGGGCACCCTCCCCCGGGCGCCTGTCTATCCGGCGGCGACCTTGGCGCGGTCCGTGCGGTTCGTCCAGCGGGCGAGTGCGGCCCGGAGGTCCTCGGCGAAGGCGTTGGCGGTCAGGGCGACGATGGGGGTGCGGTCGCCGACGGCGCGGATGGCGCGGGCCGCGCTGGGCCCGTCCATGCCGGGCATCCGCATATCCATGAAGACCAGATCGTAGCGGGCGCGCTTCATGGCATCGACCGCCTCATGGCCGCTGGCGGCGGTCTCGACGGCGCAACCCTCGCGGCGCAGCAGGGTGGCGGCCAGCAGGGCGCCGACCGGATTGTCCTCGACCAGCAAGACCCGTGTGCCCGAGAAGCGCGTCGGGGCGACCCGGTCGTCCTCGGGCGGCGGTGGAGGCGGCAGGCCGGGCTGGCACCCATGACCAGCACCCGACGCCGCCAGGACGCGCTCGGCGAGGGAGGCGCGGCGCAGGGGCTTGATCAGATAACCGTGGAAGCCGGCACCACGATAGCGGGCGATCAGATCGCGCTCGGCAGGCTTCAGCAGGACAATGGCGCGGCCGTCGCCGGGCCGCCGGGCAAGGCCATGGCCCGTGTCGCGCGCAGCATGGTCGATCAGGACGATGCCTGCATCTTCCCGCACCGTCCCGCCGGAGGCCTCGATCTGGTCCACGGCGGCGGCGCGTACGAAGGGGTCGGGGCTGACCACCGAGACGGCGTGACCCGTCAGTGGCGCGCCGCGTTCGGGGACCCCGGTCGCCGCCTCGAAGATCGCCTCGAAGCGGAAGCGCGCGCCCGGGCCGTCCGGACGGTCGCCGACGCTCACCGCACCCTGCATTGCGGCGGCCAGTTTCGAAACCACGGCCAGACCCAGGCCCGCGCCGCCGAAGCGGCTGGCGTCCGAGGCGTCTACGTGGCCGAACTCCTCAAAGATCCGTGTCCGCGCCTCGGCGGGGACGCCCGGTCCGGTGTCGTCGATGATGAAGGCGAGCCGGGGTGCCTTTGCGGAGCCGCCGGTCCGCTCGACGGCGATGCGCACACCGCCGGTCTCGGTGAATTTGACAGCGTTGCCCGCCAGATTGAACAGCACCTGCCGCAGGCGGCCCTCGTCGCCCATGACATCCACAGCGCCGGGCGCGACGGACCAGGCGATCTCAAGCCCCTTCTCATGGGCCCGCGGACTCAGCAGTTCCGCGACACCACGCACCAGCGCCTCGAGGTCGACCGGCGCATGGTCGAATTCCAGCTTTCCGGCCTCCAGCCGGGCGTAGTCGAGCAGGTCGTTGACCAGTCCGAGCAGATGCTCCGCCGACGACCGCGCCGCCTCGGCATAGGCGCGCTGGGCACCGTCCAGCCGGGTCCGCGACAACAGGCCCAGCATGCCGATGACGCCGTTCAGCGGCGTGCGCATCTCGTGGCTCATCAGGCGCAGGAACTGCTGTTCCGGAGCCTCCGCTTCCGCACCTGCCTTCGCCCGTCGCGCCATGCCGATCTCCTCGACCGGCACCTTGCCCGCCAATCCCTTAAGACCGGTTCAATCGTCCCGGTTAAGACGCGGTCGGCAAGCAGGCGGAACGCCTCCGCATGGCAGGCCATTCGGAGGCGTTCCCGGGTTCGTCACGAGAACAGATAGTCCGCAGGGGTCAGCAGGTTTGTCGTGCCCGCCGTCTGCACCAGGATCATGTGCTCCACCCCCGGATTGCCGGGATCCACGACCCGGTAATACTGGACGCTGTTTGTGTGGCCGTAGTGGTCAAACACGAGGGTGGCTCCCGGACCGAATCCGCTGAGCATCAGCATGTCCTGCTCGCCGGTGTCCGAAGTTCCCGCCCCGCGGAAATCGACGACGTTGTCGGGCCCGCTGGTGAGATTGACGAAGTCGTCGGCGTTGAACAGGAAGGTGTCGTTTCCGGCACCGCCCTCAAGACGGTCGGAGCCCGCGCCGCCATGGATCATGTCGTCGCCCGCGTCACCGGCAAGCTGATCGCTCCCGTCACCGCCGCAAAGGATGTCCGCGCCGGCACCGCCGAAAAGCCGGTCGTTGCCGAAGCCGCCGATCAGGGTGTCAAGGCCACCGCCGCCATTGAGGGCGTCGTCGCCCATACCGCCCTCCAGCACATTGTCGCCGGCATTGCCCGCCAGGTAGTTGTTCAGCGCGTTTCCGGTTGCGTTGATCGACTGGTTTCCGTCCAGATAGACCCCGTCGATATTGTCGTGCGCGACGTAGCTGCCGGTGCTGAAGACGGTGTCCCAGCCCTCTCCCGCCAGTTCGACAATCTGGTCGGCCATGCTGTCGATATAGTAGGTGTCGTCACCGACGCCGCCGATCAGGACATCGTCACCTTCCCGGCCAATCAGACGGTCATTCCCGCTGCCGCCCATCAGGGTATCGTTGCCGCCCGCCCCGTTGAGCATGTCGTCACCGGCCTCGCCGGAAAGCATATTGGAGCCGCCGTTGCCGACGATGGTGTTGGCCAGGGCGTTGCCCGTGCCATTGATGTTCGCGGCACCCTCAAGGAACAGCGTCTCCAGATAGGCGCCGAGGCCATATGAAACACTCGACCGGACGGTGTCGCTGCCTTCGCCGGCGAGCTCCGTCACCTGGTCATTGACGCTGTCGACGTAGAAGGTGTCATTGCCCAGTCCGCCGCTCATGGTGTCGCCGCCGTCGCCGCCGTGCAGCAGGTCGTCGCCTTCGCCGCCATCGAGCGCATCCGCGCCGCCCTGGCCGAAGATGCGGTCATTGCCGCGGCCGCCTTCGACAGTGTCCGCGCCGCTTCCGGCGGCAAGATTGTCATTGCCGTCGCCACCGAAGATGCCGTCGTCGAAGCCGGTGCCGGTGATGTCGTCATTCCCGCCCAGCGCATGGATGGTCAGGCCGGTGGCGCTGGTCGCGTAGGAGGCGACATTGGCGCTGTCGTTCAGCGTGACGACCGGACGGGGCGGCGCATTGACGGAAAGTGTGACCGTGACAGGCGTGGAAACCGTGCCGTCGCGCAGCAGATAGGTGAAGCTGTCGGGGCCCACATAGCCGGCGTCGGGCACATAGGTGAACGAGCCGTCGGTGTTGAGGCTGAAGAAGCCGTGTTGCGGGCTCGTCAGCAGTGTGGCGGAGAGGTTGTCGCCGTCAGGGTCGCTGTCGTTGGCCAGAACACCCTCGGCGGCGTTGATGTTCAGCCTCCCGCCCTGAACGACCGCATAGTCATCTGCCGTCCCGACCGGTGCTTCATTGACCGCATTGACCACCAGGGTGACCGTTGCGAAGCCGGTGTCGCTGCCGTCGTTGGCGAAATAGGTGAAGCTGTCGGTGCCCACAAAGCCGGCGAAGGGTGTGTAGGAGAAGGAGCCGTCAGAATTCAGGACTACGGTCCCGGACGAAGGCTGGGTCCGGATCTGGGCCGTGATCGCCGAACCGTCCGGGTCAGCGTCATTCGCCAGAACGCCTCCGGCCGCGTCGACCGTCAGGCTGCCGTTCTCACTGAGTTGATAGGCGTCGGCGTTCGGCACGGGCGCGGTGTTGACGTTGTTGACCGTCAGGGTGACCGTCGCGACGTCACTGTCGAGATCGTCGCTGGCCCGGTAGCTGAAGCTGTCGACGCCGTGGAATCCGGCGTGGGGGACATAGGTGAATGAGCCGTCCGGGTTGAGCGTCAGCGTGCCGTGCTGTGGGCCGTTGACCACTTCCACGGTCAGCGGGTCGTCGGCGTCGCCGTCGTTGGCGAGAACGCCGCCGGCCGCATCGATGACCAGGCTCCCGTTCTTGTCGAGCTCGTAGCTGTCGGCGACGGCGTCCGGCAGGGCGTTGTGGTTCACCACATTGATGGACACGGTCGTCGGCGTCGCGTCATCGCCGTCCGAAACCGTGTAGGTGAAGCTGTCCGTCCCGTAGAAGCCTTCGTGTGGCGTATAGGTGAATGAACCGTCGGGGTTGAGCGTCAGGGTTCCGTTCTGCGGGCCCTCGTCCACAGTGGCCGAGAGCACCCCGCCGCTGGAGTTGTCCGGATCCGCGTCATTGGCGAGCACGCCATCGGCGGCGGTCACCGTGATCGAGCCGTTGCGATCGACCTGATAGCCATCAGCGCCTGCCACCGGGGCGACATTCGGATTAACGGTGAGATTGACGGTGGCGACATCGTTCAGGGCACCATCGCTGGCGCGATAGGTGAAACTGTCAGGGCCGGAATAGCCCGCATGGGGCGTGTAGATGAACGAGCCGTTGGCATTGAGCGTCAGCGTGCCGTGCGCGGGACCCTGGACCACGGTCACGCCCAGATTTGCGTTCTCCGGGTCAAGGTCGTTGGCGAGTACGCCGTCGGCGGCGGCCACGGTCAGGGTGCCGTTCCGGGACGTGGTGTAGCTGTCATTGATGGCGTCGGGCGCCTGGTTCGGGATGGTGACCCCGAAATAGGTACCGCGGATGCCCTGCGTGAAATCAAACCCCTGGTCGTAGGGGTCGCGATCGGCCAGGCCGAAGCTGGCCTGGTTGCCGCTGACCAACGATGCGAAGACCTGGTTCAGCAGCCCGGGGTCGGTGACAAGAAACCACCCCGTGCTGAGAAGGGAGTTCGGGAAACCGCTGGAGGCGGCGAGCAGGACGCCGTTCGGTGTGGTGGCATGCGTCTGCTGCGCGGAGAAATTGCCGATCTCGATGCCGTTGACGGTCAGGAAATTCTGGTTGTGATCGAGATCATTGGGCCCGTTGTCGGCGTCATCCACCGTCACGCGCACCGCCATCTGGCTGAGGCCACCGCCCAGTTGGGCGAGAACCTGGGGGCTGAGGCCGCCAAGAACCCCGATCAGGCCCGGGTTGCCGTCTGCGGGGCTGTATTGGCCGCTGAACAGTGAGGCAGCCGAGACCTGGACGACCACGCGCACGCCATTCAGGCCGATCAGGTCGAGGACAATTCCGCCGACGGCGGTCACGCCGTCGGGAAGGGCTCCGCCGGTGGTGGGCGAAGTCATGGTAAGCGTCGTCACGGGGGAGAGCCTCTTGAGTTGGGGCCAGCGACATCGCGCACGGCCTGACAGCCGGGCAGCAATAGAGAGGTCGACGGGCCATCAGCGGGCCCGGACGCCGTCTGGTCGATAGGCAGGGGATCTCGTCGTGGCAGAGCCGGGTCAGGGCGACGCCCTATAACCCATGGATGTCGGCGGGTTTCGGTGACCCGGAAAACACGAAAACGGCCCGCTGCGATGCAGCGGGCCGCTCGTCGAATCCTGCGAGGTGTCGCCGGTTAGAAGTTGGCGGTGATACCGAAGAAGAAGTACCGGCCCATGGCGTCGTAGGTCTGCGGATAGGTGTTGCCGTTTCCTGTCGTACCGACGCTGTAGGAAAGCGGCGGATCGTTATCCAGGACGTTGTTCACGCCGGCGCGCAGGGTGATCGTGTCCCGAACCTGCCAGGTGGCAGCAAGGTCCAGATAGTTCTCGGCGTCGAAATAGCGGTCGATACGGCTGCCGCCGTTGTTCAGCGAGCCATCGGCACCGAGTACGGCGATCTCGACGTCGCCGTAATGACGCCAGGTGCCGGACAGGTCCAGGTCCCAGGGGGTGGACCAGGTCAGCCGGGCCCGGTGACGCCACTCCGAGTTGGGCGTGCCGCACTGGTTGCCGTAATAGCCCGCGCAGTCATAGACCGAGTTGGGAGCGATGCCGCCGTTGTCGGTCACCAGTTCCGACAGATAGGTACCGACGAAGTTGACCGCCACGGTGCCGTTCGGGCCCATGCCGACGTCTTCGAGATCAAAACGGTAGTTGGCATTGAGGTCGATACCGGTCGTGCCGAAGCTGCCGATGTTGGTGTTCGGGTCATCGACCACGCCGTCGCCGTTCCAGAGCGAGCCATTTGCGCTATTGCGCTCGATGCGGGCGCAGGCGGCCATGTCGCCCTGCAGATAGCAGTTATCCAGGGTGTTCTGAGGGTTGAAAGGCTGGATCGCGCTGTCGACGATGATGTCGAAGTAGTCGAGCGAGACATCGAACCCGCTCAGGAAGGAAGGCGACCAGACCACGCCGTAGGTTATCGTCTCGCTTTCTTCCGGCACGAGATTCAGCGTGCCCGCGCCGCGTCGGTTGTATTGACCGGCTCCGCTGTGCAGACCGCCGCCCTGGGACTGGCTGGTGCTGACCTGCCAGGGGTTGGTCCCGATGCAGGAGGCCACGACCGTACCCGTGGTCGCGTCGCAGGGGTCCCGGTCGGCGTCGAACAGTCCGAACCCGGGGGCCGTGAAAAGTTCCAGCGCATTCGGCGCACGGACGGCGCGCGAGTAGCTGGCGCGGAAGCGCACGTCCTCGACGGGCGCATAGTCGGCACCGATCTTGTAGGTGTCGGTACCGAACGCCTCGTACTCGGAACGGCGGTAGGCACCGTCGATCGAGACCGAATAGGCCCAGGGCTGGTCGTCCGCGATCGGGATCTGGAACTCGCCGAAGACCTCGGCCACGTCCGTATCCCCGGAGAGGCCGGTCGTCGGTCCCCCCTGGCCGGCACCATCGCCCGACGCGAAGGCGGCATCGGTCACGGTCGACAGGGCGTCGCGACGATACTCGGCACCGAAGGCGACCTGTACCGTCCGGGACGCCGCCGGCATCGTCCAGCCGGTGTCGCCGGTGACGGCGGCGGTCACCACCTGCTGGGTGGTTTCACCGGTCTGGATCAACGGGATCTGCAGGTAGTCGAGCGCGGCCTGCGTCACGCCGCCTGCAGTGAAGACATCGTAGGGCACGCAGTTGGGATCGGTGCCGTCGACAACCGAGCGGCAGGTCGGGGTGCCGCCGACGCTCACGACATCAAGCGCCCGGCTCAATCGGGTGATCGAGAAGTCGTTGGTGAACACGCGGTTGAGAACGACCCGCGAGTACTGTGCGGCGACGTCGTAGTTCCAGCCCGGAGCGAACTCGCCACGAACGCCGACCACGCCACGATACGAGGTGTAGTTCAGGTTGTCCTGACGGCCGCCGCCTTCGACGTTACGCCGCCCGACGTAGAGGGGGATGAAGTTGGGATTCGCCAGATAGGGCTGGCCGGTGGCCGGGTTGATCGTGGTCGAGGCCGCCAGCGCCGCCGCACCGCAACCGATCGCCGTCGCCTGGGCGGCCGACATCAGCGGGTTGTCGCAGTTGATGGTCGGGGTGTTGAAGAAGCTGCCCGACGGCGCGATCTGCGCCACCGACTTGTAGTCCGAGAACATCAGCTGGGCGAAGACCTCGGCGCGCTCGTTGAGCTCATAGCGGCCGAACGCACCCAGGGTGTAACGCTCGTCAGGGCGTTGATAGTAGTTGATCGGACCGAAATTGTAGTTGTGCAGGCCCGCACTGTACGGCGTGAAGGTGCGGCCGGTACCAAGGGTGAAGTTGAACGACGGGAGCGGGTTGGTGTCCGGAAGAACATCGTCGGCATTGCCGCGAATGCCGTCGGGACCGGGGTCACCGTTGTAGTTCCCGCTAAAGTCGGTGAAGCGGCCCGGGAAGGACGTGGTGGAGCCGCCGCAGGTGAAGGTCGTCGTGCGCGGGGAGTCCAGGTCGGGTTCGCCGATGGTGCAGGCCGAATAGTCACGGTCGCGCTGCAGGATCGGGTTGTTGTTCCGATAGCCGGCATAGGCGATCAGATTGCCTTTTCCGTCCGGGGCCGCGACACCCATGATCAGATTGACCGAGCGGCTTTCGCCGTCCGAGACATTGTCTTCGGGAAGGGCGAATTGCGCGGCGTTGGTGGCGCCGCGGCGCTCGATTTCCGCCCGCAGATTGCCCACGCCGTCATAACCATTTTCGTGCTGGTAGAAGCCGTATTGGGCGTCCACCTGAACGCCTTCGAAGTCCTTCTTCATGATGAAGTTGACAACGCCGGCCAGGGCGTCCGAACCGTAGACGGCGGAGGCGCCACCGGTCAGGACTTCAACGCGCTCGACCAGTTGTTCCGGGATCTGGTTCAGGTCGGCCGCGTCGTCCAGCGGAGAGCCGTAACCCATGCGGCGACCGTCGATCAGCACCAGGGTGCGCGACGAGCCGAGATTGCGCAGCGAAACCGTGGCCGTGCCCGAGGCACCGTTTGCCACCGTCGAGTTCTGCGCGGCGAAAGCCTGCGGCAGCTGGTTCACCAGATCCTCGACCCGGGTCACACCAGCGACATCAATGTCCTCACCGGTCACCTGTGTCACCGGGCTGGTCGTGACCAGGTTGGCCTGCGGAATGCGCGAGCCCGTGACGACGACTTCATCGAGTTCAGCTTCCTGGCCGGCATCCTGGGCCACGGCGGGCCCGACGAAGGCAAGGGCAGCGAAGCCGCCGATGATGGTTGTCGACAGGAGGTAGTTTCTGCTTGTTGTGGCTTTCATCGATTCCCCCGGGGAATGTTGTTTGGTTGAGAACTTTGCGGAGACAGGGCGCCGGCACCCTGAACTTCTGGCTGTCGGTGCCGGTTGGGCTGAAGCGATCCGTCTGGATGACGAGGGGAGCGAACCCGGAAGCCCGCTCCCCCGATTCATGATTGCCTGACCTCTAGAAGCGCAGGGTCAGACCGCCGGTGAAGTAGCGACCCAGGGTGTCGTAGGACTGCGGGAAGGTGTTTCCGCTGTTGAACGACGTGTTGCCGACGCCGGACCCAAGCACCGGCGGTTGCTCGTCTGTCAGGTTCGAAATCGTCACGGTCAGGCGGACCGCATCGTTGACATCCCAGCGACCGGTCAGATCGAAATAGTTGTAGGCGTCGATCGAGGCGGCCGCGGCCGGGAAGTTGGTGCCGCCGGGCTCCTCGACTACTTCGCTCTGGTGGCGCCACTGCATCGAGAACCCGTAGTCGCCCAGGTTCCAGGTCGCGCGAGATGTAGTCTTGAGTTCGAAGTTCGGCTGGACGCAGGCGACGGAATAGTAGCCGAGGCAGTCGCGGTTGACCGAAGTCGGCGTCGCCTGGAACTCGTTCACCGTGACGAAGTTGGCGCTGAACGACAGGTTGAGGGCGCCCCAGCTGTCGCTCAGACCAAGGTCAGCCAGATCCATCCGATAAGCTGCGGTGAAGTCGTAGCCGCTTGTGCGGATCTTGCCGAGGTTTGATGACACCAGTTCGATGCCGCGCGACTCGACGCCATTCAGGGTGCCGTTGTTCGGGTTCCGGCCGATCAGGGCGCACTGGGAGTTGAACGCCAGGGTCGGATTGAGCGCGGTCGAGTAGCAGCCGTTCAGAACGTCCGTGGAGCTCTGGCTGGACACGGCACCGTCGATCTTGATGTCATAGTAGTCCAGCGTAAGCGTCAGGTTGTTGATGAACGACGGCTGCCAGACGGCACCCACGGTCAAGGTGTCGGCTTCTTCCGGCTGCAGGTTCGGGTTGCCGCCGGTCAGGACGTTGATCTGACCCGCGCTGGGAACCGGGACGGACCCGATGTTGCCGATCGGAACACCGGTGAGACGGCACAGGTTCGACAGGGTTCCGGCAGTATTGGCCTGGCCAGTGTTGATCGCTGCACCCTGGCAGGGGTCGGCCGCCAGGTTGCCGAGGCCGGTCACGGCCGGTGCGAACAGTTCGCCGATGTTCGGAGCCCGGACGGCGCGCTGGAACATGGTGCGCATGCGCAGACCGTCAAACGGCACCCAGTCACCGCCGTATTTGTAGCTGCCGTAGTCGGTGACACGACCGTTGGTCTTGAACTCTGAATAGCGATAGGCGGCCTCGAAGTTCAGGGACTGGACGAGCGGCAGGTCGCTGAGCAGAGGAACGAGCGCCTCGACATAGCCCTCTGTCAGTTCAAAACGACCCTGACGATCCGGGAACGGAGCCCCGGTGCCCAGCACTTCGCCCTGGATCTGCGACGGACCGTCCGCCTTGGTCGAGGCCCGGCTGGCGCGATATTCGATGCCGACCGCCAGGGCGATCGGGTCGGACGCCCACGGGCTCATGAAGCCTTCGGGCAGCGACCCGGACACTGAACCCGAATAGACCTCCTGATCGACCGCCGTAAGGTTGATGGAGTCCAGGTTGATATAGTTCAGCATCGCCTCGGTGATGCTGCCTTCCGCACCGAAAACATTGAGCGGAACGCAGCCCGCGATCGCCGTCGTCGTCCCGGGCGCGATGCACGAGGTTGCTGAAATGGTGTTCAGCGCGTTGCGGAGCTTCGACATCGAGCCCCAGTTGTCGAGCGTGGTGACCTGGTCGGTCTCCCCACGCGACATATAGACGTCGTAGTTCCAGTCATCGCCAAGGTCGCCGCGGAAGCCGGCCGTAAACTGGAAGGTCTTGTTTTCCCGCGTCGTCAGACGCGGGCCCAGCTCGGTAAAGCGACGGTTGATCAGCAGCGGGACGATGGTCGTGCCTGCCGCGCCGGACACGCAGTCAGCGGCAGCGATATTGCGCGCGGCGCAAAGCTGGTTGCGCATCGCTGTCGGGATCAGCGGATTGCCGATCGGAACGGAAAAGGTGTTGTTGAAAGTTCCGGTAGCCGCCGCATCGGTCGCCACGTCGCTGCGGACGTACACCAGGTCCAGATATGCGTCGAACATCGAGTTGACCTCGTAGTTCGCGCGCGCATTCAGCTGATAGCGATCCAGCGGCGTCTGATAGAGATTGTCTGGGTTGAAATTGAAGCCGTCGGCGTTGGCCGCCACCAGCGCGCCGGTGGCAGGGTTGATTTCAGCCGCGCCAGCCCCGACGCCTGTGCCGCTCGGCAGGGGTGTGCCGCCCGCCAGGGTCGTGGTCGAAAAGAAGCCGGGGACGGTTGTCGGCGAGCCCTGCGGCAAGCCGTTGACGGCACCAATAGCGCGTACGCCATAGGGGCGCTGATCCTGGTTCAGGCGGTCGTTTTCGGTCCAGCCGATGCTGGCGACTGCGTTGCCGCGGCCGTCGGCGAAATTGCCGCCGACCGTCAGGTCACTCCGCCGGCGTTCGGCATCGCCGTATTCCGAAATACCCCAGCTGCTCTGGAACTCGACGCCTTCGAAATCGTCCTTGAGGATGAAATTGACGACGCCGGCGACCGCGTCGGCGCCGTAGATGGCCGAAGCGCCGCCAGTCACCAGGTCGACACGCTCGATCAGGGCGACCGGGATCGAATTGGTGTCGACCACGCCGGCAAGGTTGAAGGGGACGACGCGGCGGCCATTCACCAGAACCAGCGTGCGGTTCGTGCCCAGACCGCGCAGATCGACGGTCGCGCCGCCGCCGGAGCCGTTGTTGACGCCCGGACCGACAGCAGGAAGCGCGACCGGGAGGTCCTTGATCAGTTCCTCGACCGAGAACGGCTGGTCCAGCGCGATCTCCTCAGCGCCGACCGGGGTGATCGGACTTGAGGCCACGGGCATCTTGGGGCGCCTCCTGCGCCATGGCCGGCGCCGAGAAGGCGAGAGCGGCGAATCCGCCGAACATGGTTGTAGACAGCAGGAATTTTCGGATCGCTTTGGTTTTCATCTCTTCCCCCGGGAATGTGATTTAGTGAAGACTTTACAGAGACGTTTCGCCGATATTTTTACTTTCCGGCTGTCAGTACTGCGTGGTCCGTCTGAAACTGGTTGTTCAGCAACAGGCGCCAGACAACAGCTTGCTCGCTGTGTCGGACAATGTTTCACGTGCACGGAGCTTTTCGGGGCTCAGTCGGGGGTCTTCGCCGCAACAGCACAGAGTTCAGCGCTGTTGAATCCCGTTTCGTCGCTCGGCCTTGCGGCCCAGGTTTGTGTCCTCGCCAGACCGCTCGAGGACGGCTCACGCTCAACAGCCGAAATGGTGCGACGAACGCGGCCACCGACCAGTGATCACGGTCTGGACCACGTCTGAAACCGATCTGAGTCCGGTAGATTGCCAGCTAGTGGCAGGCGAGCGTCGCGTGGCCCCACTGAAGGGATCTGACGCCTTTGAACATCCATATCAGCGATAGCGAAAGCGCCTCCGGCTTCCGGCGCGACAGACAGGCAATCAGGGTGGCGATGACGTTCGTCGGCGGCGACCGCGCCACGGAGGAGCCGCTGCGTCGTTCGCTCGAGGACGAGGAGCGCGGGGCAATCGTCCAGGACTGGGCCCCGAGAGGCGACGGCCCGGTCGGCGAACCGGCTCCGGAGACGGATGTCCTGTTGATCAACACCCCCCTTCTGGACGCCCGGGTCTCGGCGCTTATCCAGAAGGTCGCGGCCCTGCCCGCTCCGTTCCTGATCGTCCTGTCTGACTCCGATGATGTGATCGACCGGATCGTTGCCCTGGAACTGGGCGCTGACGATTATCTGACCAATGACAGCGACCCGCGCGAAATCCTTGCGCGGGCCCGTTCCCTCGTCCGACGCGGGGCCCAGCGCGGGGATGCCCACGCGCCGGAGGACCTGGGGACTGCCGCAGGAGAATGGATTCTGAATGACGTGACCCGGGTGCTTCAGTCTCCGTCCGGAGCAACCTGTCCGCTCGCCAAGGGTGACGTCGACCTGATCTCCGCCCTGACTGATGACGACAGGGACATTTGCGCGGCCGGAGAGAACACGGCGCACACGGCCAACAGCCTGCGGGTTTCAATCAGCCGCCTTCGCCGCCGGTTCCAGAAGGTCAGCGATGAGCCGCTGCCCATCCGGAACGTCTGGGGACTCGGTTACACCTTCGACGCACCCCTGAAACGTACGAGCCTGAGGGCGGAGACGGCCCGGCCCAGGCCCCGGCCCCGTACCCGGTCAGGAGGCGGACAGTAGTCCGTCCGGCGGCACAAACGGACCGGCGTCCCCGACCTCAACCTCGAACGGCATATCGATTTCTGATCGCCACCCCGCCCCGGCCGGACCCGCGACGAGCGCGGCATTGTCGCCGTACTGGGTCGTCAGTCGTGAACGGATGTTCTCGAGCCCGATCCCCAGGCCGCGCCGGCCCGGTCCGTCCGCAACAGCGTCATCCTGAACCCAGAGACGCAGCCTGTCCCCCTCCCGTCGCGCGCCGATCTCTATCTCCGCGCCCTTCAGCGAACGGGCCAGCCCATGGGTCACGGCGTTTTCCACCAGCGGCTGGAGGATGAGCGTGGGAACGAGCGCCCGTCGCACCTCTGGATCAGCACTGACCGTGACCTTGAGCCGGTCCGCGAACCGGACGGTTTCTATGGCCAGATAGGCAGACTGGCACTCCAGTTCGCTATGCAGCGTCACCATGTTTTCCGACGCGGCCGCGAGCGTCGTTCGCAGAAAGCCCGAGAGCAGCCCCAGGGTGTGCTGGGCGGCCCCATAGTCGCGCGCGTCCAGCAGAGAGGCGATGGTATTCAGGCTGTTGAACACCAGATGGGGGTGGACCTGATAGCGCAGCGCCCGAAGTCGGGCATCCTGGATTGTCTTCTCGCTTTCCGCCAGGGCTCGCTCACGCGCCCGCACTTCTGCGGAGCCCACCATTGTCGCGACAAAGCAGGCCCAGGTCAGGAACACCCAAAGGTACGACAGCGGCTGCGGGGCCGCACGTATCCACTCCAGAGACAGTGAGCTCGGATCAGGCAGGGGATTGTAGAGGTAGAAGAGCCCCCAGCTCAGAACCGTGTTCAGAGCCGAAGCCAGGAAAATCAACGGGGTCGCCGCAAGGACAAACCCCCATCCCGTATAAGGGCGCCGCCTCCTCAGAATGACCCATATCCCCGATGTCAGGGCAAAGGCGATCAGATTGTAGGCAATCTTCTCCAGCACCATCATCGGGCCGCTGAAGCCGTCGTTGGACCAGGTCCGCAAGGTCCACTGGAGCAGCTCCGCAAGCCATACGCCGGCGGCGAAAAGGATCGCGTTGCGGTCTGTCGCCCGATCAATGCCGGCGGCGAAGTACTGTTCGGAATTCTGGGCCGGCATCGGATGCGTCATGGGCGATCTTGCGCTCTGGAGGGCACCGTCCAGCCTAGCTCCAAATTCCAGGGGATACATCCTCACCGCTCGCCGGGCAGGAACGCGGAACGGTTCATGGTCCCGGCCAGACCTGGGCGGGTGCGGGCGCTCGCGGCAGCCGTCTGGGTCGCCGCTCCCGGATCACCAGGGAGGCAGGGCCGAAGCGGCGATCGAATGCGTCCGCCCACTCTGCCAGTTCGCGCTCCCGCTGGCGCAACTCCGGGCAGTCAAAGGCGTCGAACTCGAGGGTTAAAACGGCGCGATACTTCATTGGACCGATGCTCCGGTGGTGTCGGCGAAGGAGCAGGCTTTGAGCGAAAGAAGTCCCGGCCGGCAGAGGGCGGCCGGCCGGGAGTTGAGGACCGTCGGGTGGAAAGCGGGCGACCCCGAGGGGCCGCCCGCCTCCTGACGGCGCCTGCCTCCCCGGCCTGGAACGGGTGGAAATTCAGGCCGATGAAGCGTTCGCCGTGAGGATCGAAGATGCGCCGCCCATGGGACGGCTGGGTGTTGAGACCAATGAAAAGCCGCGGGCAATCGCCAGCGATTGCCGACCATGCCGCCTGCCCTGATTTCGAAGCGAAAGGTCTCGCTCAGTGAGCTTGCGGTCACGGCCGCTGGCCCGGGTTCAATCGCAAACCTCGACACTTCGTCGCGCCAATCCGGGCTTTCGTCGTCAGCGCCAGCGCTTCGCGTTGACTGCCTTCAGAGTATTCTCGGCATAGTTCGGCCCGACCGCCACCAGGCGCCCCGTGTCCAGGGTCAGCTCCATCAAGCCCCCGCCCTTCCGACGAAGGCCTCGAACCCGCGAAATGTTCACAAGGAAGGATCGGTGACAGCGTACGAACAGCGCCGGATTCAGCCGCAGGGCCAGCGAGCTGACCGTGTCCCGGACGAGGTGCATCTCCTCCCCGGCGTGAAGATTGACGTAGTCGCCCTGGGCCTCGATCAGCTCGATGGACTGGACCCGCAGCCGCTCAAGCCCGTCCCGGCGCCGAACCCAGAGTTCCTGCTCATAGATTTGGCCGTCGTTGCCTGCCTCGGCCTGCAGCGCGGCGATGAGGGCCTGCAGTTCGGCGAATCTCTGGTTTGCGGTCCGGGCAGCGAGTCGTTCGCCGGCGCAACGGATGGCCTCGCGCAGACGCTCGAAGGTCACCGGCTTGGTCAGATAGTCGACGGCGTTCACCTCGAACGCCTTCACGGCATAATGGGCAAATGCCGTGGAAAAGATCACCTCGGGGATGGTGTCGCTGGATCGCAGGTTCTCGATGACCGCGAGTCCGCTCCGGCCTGGCATCTCGATGTCCAGTATGACCAGATCCGGCCGCAAACCGCGGATCATTGTCAGGGCCTCCACGCCGTTTCGGGCGCAACCGACCAGCTCAACCTCGGGGATGCAGGCCAGCGAGGACTGCATCCGCCGCAGGGCGAGAGGTTCGTCATCGGCGACGATAACCCGCATTGTCATGACCTCCTGTGCTCCTGCGTGTCCGTGAAGGACATCCAGTTAGGGTCAAGATTGGCAACCGGCCAAACAATCATTCCGAACGCACTGCGAGGTGCGGTGAACAGGGAATATTTGCGCCAAAACCAGAATTTGGCACGCCAGAATCCACCACCCGGGCGCAAACTTTGTTCCCCCGGAACCGGCACCCGGCCGATCAATGGCCGCGGAGTGGTTGCCCAAGATGCTGCAGACAGGCGCTATACTGGCTCTCGACCGTCGTGAAGCAGGTCCACCGGCGCGGCCGGCTGCTTCGGTCCGGATCATCAAGGCCATTGGCCTGGCACAGGATCGCGCGCCCGGGCTGACCCTGACGCAGTTTCTCGTTTTCATGGCCGTCGCCGGGGAAGAGGGGATCCGCCTCTACGAGTTATGCGACCGGATCGGCGAGAGTCAGGCGGTCATCTCCCGCACCGTCAGGGCCCTGACCCCGGCCGGCGAACCGGGAACCCTCCCGCCTGCCCACGGCCTGCTTACCCTGATGCGGGACCGGCATGACGGTCGGGGACGGCGCGCCGCCCTGAGCCCTGCCGGGCGGACGCTCCTTGGCCAGATTGAACACGCAATGGAATCCTGAGGCGCTGGACCTGACATGAAACACGCCATGACCCGACTCGTCACCGGCCTGCTCGCCGTCCTGACCCTGGCCTGGAGCGCTGTCCCCGCGGCCGCACAGCAAACGCCGGAGCTGCAGCAGCTGGGCGAGACAGCCTGGCTGCTGAGAGGCAGGAGCGGCAATGTCGTCATGGTCACCGGCGACCGGGGCGTGCTGTTGATCGACGACCAGCGCGGGTCTGACATGGAGGGCATGCTGGTCGCAGTGCACAGCCTCGACGCCGGTCCGGTAAACCTCGTGATCAATACCCACTGGCATCTCGATCACGCGGGTGCCAACGCCGGCTTCGGCGAAGCCGGGGCTGTAATCGTCGCCCATCGCAATGTGCGCGAGCGCCTCAGCGTCGACCAGTTCATGGTCGCGTACAACCGGGCCGTTCCCGCCTCTCCCGCGATCGCCCTTCCGACCGTGGTCTATGACTCGGAGATGGACATCCATTTCGGCCGCGAGACGGTGAGACTTCGGCACACACCCATGGCCCATACGGATGGAGACAGCCTCGTCTTACTCGAAGCGGCCAATGTGCTTCACATGGGCGATGTCTTCTTCAACGGCATCTATCCCTTTATCGACCGCAGCAGCGGCGGCAGTATTCAGGGCCTGATCCGCTCGGTGGATGTCGCCCTGACGATGTCAGACGAGTCGACCCGGATCATTCCAGCCCACGGCCCGCTCGCCACCCGAGCGGAGCTTCAGGCCTATCGTGACATGCTGCAGGACATCAGCGACCGGGTCCTGGCGGCGATGGACCGGGGGGCGACGCTGGACGCCGTGATCGCGGAGCGTCCCGCGGCCGCCTACCGGCTTCAAGGTGATGCGGACCGCTTCGTCGCTGCGATTTTCGACAGCCTTGCCGCAACAGAAGGCGGTTCCTGATCCCATCGGCCTTTCCGATCGGGTGCCCGTCGGACCATTTCATGTGACGCGATCAGAAGGCAGCCGTCCCGGCCCGGTGATCCGCCTGCCGCTCGAAATCTCCCTGCGCCCCAACGGTCGAGCGGCGATAGACAAGGGCCTCTGCGATGTGGCGGCGCAGTACGCCGTCGCAGCCGTCCAGATCGGCGATGGTGCGGGCCAGGCGCAGCGTCCGGGTCCAGCCCCGCGCCGTCAGACCGCCGGCCTGCCCCGCGCGCATCAATAACGCCCGACCCGCGTCATCCGGCGTCGCAAACCGGTCCAGGGTCTCGCCCGAAGCGCGGGCGTTGACGGCCTGGTCGCGGGCCGTGTCCGGATCGATCCCGGCGGCGC
>VFBG01000022.1:31559-35143 GCA_006515835.1 bacterium
AACCGGTGCTCCTGCATGGCGCGGGCCGCCTGCACGCGAGCAGAGGCCTCGGCCGTGCCCTCGGCGGGCGGCGGCAGAGCCATGTCGGCGGCGGTGACCGGCGGCGTCTCCACCGTCAGGTCGATGCGGTCGAACATCGGACCCGAGATGCGGTTCTGATAGTCGCGCTGACAGCGCGGGGCCTTGCCGCAGGCGCCCTTGCCGCCACCGCCGATGCCACAGCGGCAAGGATTCATGGCGGCGATCAACTGGAAGCGGGCCGGATAGCGGACGTGGGCATTGGCCCGCGCGACCACGATCTCGCCCGTCTCGAGCGGCGCGCGCAAGGAATCCAGGGCCTGGGCGCTGTATTCGGGGAGCTCATCGAGGAAGAGCACGCCATTGTGCGCGAGAGAGGCCTCACCCGGCTTGGCGCGCAGACCGCCGCCAGTCAGAGCGGCCATGGACGCCGAATGATGCGGCGAGCGGAACGGCCGGTCGCGGGTCAGGGCCCCACGCTCGATCAGCCCCGCCACCGACCAGACCATGGAGGTCTCCAGCAACTCCTTCGGCGTCAGCGGCGGCAGCAAGCCCGGCAGGCGGGCCGCCATCATCGACTTGCCGGAGCCGGGCGGGCCGACGAAAAGCAGGTTGTGACCGCCCGCCGCGGCGATCTCCAACGCCCGTTTGGCGCTCTCCTGTCCCTTGACCTCGCGCAGGTCCGGGACGCGGTCGCCGGACCGCATCGCCCCCGGCTCGGGCCGCCGCAGGACCTGGGTTCCCTTGAAGTGGTTGACCAGGCCGATCAGGGAGCGCGGGGCCAGCACGGCCACATCGCCCGCCCATGCCGCCTCGGGTCCGTTGGCCTCAGGGCAGATCAGGCCCAGTCCCATGGCGTCCACCGCCACCGCCGCGGGCAGGGTTCCGCCGACCGGCGCGATCCGCCCGTCCAGCCCCAGCTCGCCCACCGCAGCCCAGCCCGCCAGCATGTCCGGCGGGATGACGCCCATGGACGCCAGCAGGGACAGGGCTATGGGCAGGTCGAAATGACTGCCCTCCTTGGGCAGGTCCGCCGGGGCCATGTTGACGATGATCCGCTTTGGCGGAAGCGACAGGCCGATGCCGGCGAAGGCGCCGCGAACCCGCTCCCGGCTCTCGGCCACCGCCTTGTCGGCCAGGCCGACGATGGTGAAGGACGGGTTGTCGCCGCACGACAGTTGGTGGACCTGCACATCCACCCGCCGGGCGTCCACGCCCTCGAAGGCTACTGTAACAACGCTGGCGAGCATCATTCTGTCCCGTTATACGGGAAGAACGAACCACGAACCGATCAGCTTGGCAAGAGCGGTGTCAGCCAGCGCGCCTCTTCTCGATCACGTCCCACATCAGCGCCGAGGCATCGACGCCGGTGAAGCGTTTCAGCTGTTGGGCGCCGGTGGGCGAGGTGACGTTGATCTCGGTGAGGTAGTCGCCGATCACATCGATGCCGACAAAGATCAGGCCGCGGGCCTTCAGCGTCGGGCCGATGGCGGCGCAGATCTCACGGTCGCGGTCGGTCAGCTCGACCGGGGCGGCCGTACCGCCGACGCGCAGGTTCGACCGCACCTGGTCCTTGGCCGGAATGCGGTTGATGGCCCCGACCGGCTCGCCGTCGATCAGGATGATCCGCTTGTCGCCCTTCGAAACTGCCGGAATGAATTTCTGGATCACCAGCGGGTCGCGGCTGCCGGTCATGTGGATCTCGACCAGGGCCTCGAGATTGGGGTCGCCGGCCTTCAGCTTGACCACGCCCGAACCGGCCGCGCCGTGCAGGGGTTTTAGGACCACATCGCCGTGGCGTTCGTGGAAATCGACCAGGGCGACCGGGTCGGAGCTGATCAGGGTCGGGGGCGTCAGGCCGGGGAAATGCGTCACCAGCAGCTTTTCGGGCGCGCTGCGCACCTCGGCCGGGTCGTTCACGACCAGGGTCTTCGGATGCACGGTCTCGAGCAGATAGGTCGAGGTGACATAGGCCATGTCGAACGGCGGATCCTGACGCATCAGGATGACGTCGACGTCTTCGCCCAGATCCAGCTTCACCTCTTCGCCGAGCGTGACGTGGTCACCCTGGGTCTGGCGCAGGGTCACCGGGCGGGCGCGGCAGAACAGACGACCGTCCTCCAGCGCCAGCGTGCGAAAGTCATAGACCCACTGGGCGTGGCCGCGGTCCTGTGCCGTGGTCATCATCAGCCAGGTGGTGTCGGACTCGATGTTGACCGCCTCGACGGGGTCCATCTGGATGGCGACTCTGAGCATGGGGGGTCCTTCCAGCCGGGGGGTGGATGGCTAATGGGCAGCGGGGAAGGCGAGCGCAAGGGAGTGGCTAGTGGTTAGTGGCTAGTGGCTGGCTACCGCCTGCGGAACAGCACTGCCTGCGCCGCCCTTCCGCCGAAAGTGAAGCGGCAACCACTAGCCACTAGCCACTAACCACTAACCACTAACCACTCAGTTCAGCTGCAGCCTGACCCGATCGACCGACATCTGGCGCGTGATCTCCATCGGATCATCGACCGTCCGGGCGCGGGCGAGGGCCTCGAGCGCGCCAGTCAGGGAGCCCTGCTTTTCGCGCGCGGCGGCGACATCCAGCCAGGGGCGGTGGTCGTCGGGGTCCAGCAGGGCGCGGCGCAGAGCCGAGCGCTCGGCACCCTCGAAGTCCTGCGCCCGGATGGCCCGGGTGAACAGGACGTTCTGAAGCCGGATCAGCGCCTGGCGGTCGCTGACCGGGGCCATCAGCACGTCCAGCCGGTCGGCGACGTGGGGCGTCAAACCGGCCCGCAAAGCCCGCCGGGTCAGTTCCGACGGCAGGACCAACCGGCCCTGGCTGAAGGGGTCCAGGGCCACCGGCCCCTCCTGCGTCTCGACCCGCAGCAGGAAATGGCCGGGAAAGTCGACGCCCTGGGCCTTCACGCCCGCCCGCCGCGCCGCGTCGAGGTAGAAGACCGACAGCGCCCCGGACAGGCCCCGGCGGGTTTCGGCGACGTCGATGACGTCCGTATTGGCCGGGCTGTCGTGGTTGAGCAGGTCGCCGTTCAGGCGCAGGTCCGAGGCCATGGTCTCGGTCAGGGCGTCGTCGGGGCCTTCGCTTCCGATCCGCTCGGACAGTCGCTCGGCGGCGTTGGCGGCCAGGGTGCGGACCGGCCGGGGGTCGCGGAACGGCTGGTCGTGGATGGCGCAGGCGATGGCGGCTTCCAGCAGCGGAAGCGTCTCGTCCGCGGCCTGTCCCGCCTCCGTGAGAACCTCGATCGCTTCATCGCGGGTCATGCGGCGCCCCTCCCGAAGGCGACAACCCCGCGACGATGGCGCGGAAACCGGCCGGGAGCCAGCGCCACCATATCGATTCTCAGCACATGCCCGGCCAAGCTGGGTCTTTGGCGCAACACCGACCGGCCGGCGGAGAGGAGGCGGTCGTACTGGTCGGGGCCGAGGGCGGTGAGCGCGGCCTCCATCGTGGCGCGGCGCTTGACCTCGACCACGGCCAGCACCTTGCCGCGGCGGGCGAGGATGTCGATCTCGCCGGCGCGGGTCTTGAGGCGGAATCCGAGGACCTGATAACCCGCGGCCATCAG
>VFBG01000202.1:0-2356 GCA_006515835.1 bacterium
CGCAGATCGTGCGACGCCACATAGGCGAATTGCTCCAGATCGGCGTTGGATCGCTCCAGTTCCGCGGTCTTGGCCGCCAGGGCCGCCTCGAAGCGGTTGCGCTCGGTGACGTCGACGATGATGGAACTGAGAAAGGATCGCCCCTTCACGCTAAGCGGGGTCGAGAACACCTCGACGTCATGGATGCTCCCCGATGCCAGGCGATGCTTGAACCGCAGGAACGGGCGCTCGCCGCGGCCGACCGCCGCCATCTCGGCCGTCACGACCTCCATGGGCAGGATGTTGATGTCGGTGATACGCATGCGCTTCAGTTCCTCGGCCGGATAGCCATAGAACCGGGAGGCCGATTCGTTGGCGTCGACGATGCGGCCATCCGACGGATCGATCAGCAATTTGACCGCCGGATTGCGATGGAACATCTGGCTGTACAATTCCTCGCGCTCGGCAATGGCCTGCTGGGTCAAGGTGCTGTCCGTCACATCCCGGCCGATGGTCTGGAATTCGGCCAGAATCCCATGATCATCGAACAGGGCGACGGTCCGCCATTCGATCCATCGGTCGGGATGTCCGGGGCGAACCACCAGCCGGCGATCCAGCCGGGTCGGCGAGGCCTGGGTCAGACTGCGCAGCAGGCCCTGTATTTCGGCATGCTGCCCGGCGGGAACGAAGTCCAGCCACCGCTTGCCGATCAGCGACGCGGGTTCGGCGACGCAGTAGAACTCGGCATAGGCACTGTTGACGAAGACCAGGGTGGTGTCGGGCCGATAGCGGTGAATCAGGTCATCCTGATTCTCGACCAGCAGGCGATAGTTCTCCTCGCTCGCGGCCAGGGCGGCGACCACCTCGCGCTCGGTGGCGTTTCGCCGGTCAAGCTGCAAGGCGATGATCAGCACCAGCAGGCTGAACACCGCTCCGGCCGAGGTCACGACGATGGCGTTGAACCTCCAGCGCTGCAACGCGGTCGCGACCGTGGTCCCCACCGAGATCACCACCGGATAGCGCTCCAGCACCACATAGGAGGCCAGCCGTTCGAGGCCGTCGAATTTACTCGTGGCGGTGAAGGTGCCGGTTCGGGACTTGGGCAGGTATTGGGTAAACATGGGGCCGCCGCGAATGGACGGTGTGGCGTCGGCGCCCTCGTCCGGCAGCCGCGCCAGGACGGCGCCGTCGAGATTGGCGATGACGGCACGGTCGACCTGCTCCGACATGGCGCCGCTCAGGGCCTCGCGGAAAAACTGGGGGTTGAGGGCCCCCGCCATCACCCCCTGGAAATCGCCCAGCGGCCCGACGACCGGCCGGAAGGCGACGATGGCCATCCGGCCGGTGGCGGGACTGAAAGCAGGTTCGTTGAGCATCAGCACCGCCCGCGGCGATGCCTTCGCCGCCTGGAAGTAGCTGCGGTGGTCGAGGTTCTGCCCCACCAGCGTATCCAGGGTGGAGGCGGTCACGATGCCGCTGGCATTGATCAGGAACAGGTTGCGTAATTCGGGAAAGGCGGCGCTGCGGCTTTTCATGAAGGCGACCAGCGATGCGTCGTCGCCCCGCTGGTTGCCTGACGCCTTGGCGGCGATGTCCCGAAGCACCAGATCGACGCCCCGCAACGCGCCGTCCATCCGTTCGGCCACGGTGCGGGTCAGGGATTCCGTCAACAGCCCGGTGGCCCGCAACGTTTCTTCCCGATCACGCCAGATCAGCAACCCGACCAGCGTCCAGATGATCAGGACCACGATCAGCGACAGGGTCAGCGGACGACGCAGAGAAAGTTCGCGGTTCAGTCCCGATCTCCCGTTTTCTGGGGGCGGAGAGGGGAGTCAGGCTACCACTTTGATGATGGAACACAAGACGTCCGCTGCAAGGGCACTGGGCCGGAACCGTTCCGACTACCGTTCCCGGCGCAGGGTCCAGCGGACCTTCTGTCCGGTGCGATTCATGGCATAGCCGTAAATGCGTCCGTCATCGGTGCTGACGCCGTCGAAGGAGAACACGGTCTCCGCGCCCTCCTGCCCGACCAGCCGCAGAGTGCAGGCGCTGACCGCCTCGACCCGTCCGTCGAGGCGGGCGCCGTCCTTCCACCCCAGCGAGGCATTGATGTCGGGCTTCTGATCCAGGGTCCAGGTCAGCCCCTTGCCGTCGCGGCGGATCTCCCACCGGCCGTAGGGCATCACCCAGCGCCCCACCAGCCAGTCGCCGGAATCCGGTCTGGCCACGTCGCACAGCGGCTCGGGCAGGGGATCGGGCGGCGGCGCCTTCGGTCCCTGGGGGAGATCCTGGGCCAGGGCGGCCGGGATCAGGACGGATGAGGCCAACAGCGACAGCAGGGCGGCGAGAAACGGGCGCATTCGGGTCATTCCTTCGT
>VFBG01000202.1:2423-2956 GCA_006515835.1 bacterium
GACGCGCGAGGCCTGAACGTAGCCCCGGTCGATCATGCACGACGCCAGGGACGAGTCGAACCGCTGCTTGGCTTTCTGGCGGTCGTAATCACGCAACGGGCTGTCCGAAGCACCGTCGTCGCGCCAGCCGGCATCCCGGTCCGCCAGGCGGCGGCAGGCGGAATAGTCGGCCCCCCAGCGTTCCTTGGGGACATCGGGATTGACCCAGGGAACCGTGCGGGCGGCGCAGCCGGCGAGCGACAGGATCAGCAGCAGGGGCAGGGCGGTCTTCATGGCTTCATACCGCCACAGCGGCGGCCGCTTGGCAAGGGCAGCCGAGCATTCCCACTTCAGAACAATTCCGTTTCCCGGTTTCATGGTCGAGTCTATACTCCGCCCACTTTCGTGCTGCGATGCAGCACCAACAACGCCCCCCAACAACGCCATGGAGAGCAGTAATGAGCGGCGAATCCCTGAACGGAATGTATTTCGAGGAACTGTCGGTCGGTCAGTCGGCCATCTTCGCCAAGACCGTCACCGAGGCCGACATCGTC
>VFBG01000203.1 GCA_006515835.1 bacterium
GACCCGGCGGAAACGGCTGGACCGGTGGCGCAACGGATGCCTGCTCGACGGGAGGGGCCGGAACGGCGGGAACAACCGTCGGAGCGGACGATGGCGACGGCATCGGAGCCGGAACCGCCTTGCCCGCCGCGCCCGGTTTGGCGGAGGCGGCCGCTGGAGACGCCGGCGGGGCCACCGGTTGGGATGCGGGCTTGGTTCCGCCGGCCCAAGGTGGTAACTCTGCCGGTTGTTGACAGCCCGACACCCCCAGACACATGGCGATCAATGGCACGGCAGCGACAAGACGCCACCGGAATGCGAACCGGCGCAAGCAAACCCTCCCTGACTGAGGCGGCGGACGGCGAAACGATCGCCACCGTCCACCCGGCAGAGGGTAGACCGAGGCCGGACGGAAGTAAACCGGGGGGACATCGGCCGGCCCCGGGCCTCTATCTGATCGCCACCCCCATCGGCAACCTGCGCGACATCACGCTCCGTGCGCTGGACGTGCTGGCCCATGCCGACCTGGTGGCCTGCGAGGATACCCGCGTCACCGGCCGGCTGCTGCAATTGCTGGGACTGAAGGCCGATCTGACCCCCTATCACGACCACAACGCCGACAAGGCGCGGCCCGCCCTGATCGCCAGGCTGGAGGCCGGCGCGGTCGTCGCCCTGGTCTCCGACGCCGGAACGCCGCTGGTCTCCGACCCCGGTTTCCGGCTGGTCCGCGACTGTGTCGAGCGCGGCATCAATGTCACCGCCCTGCCCGGCGCCTCGGCCGCGCTGGCCGGGTTGCAACTGTCGGGATTGCCCGCCGACCGCTTCCTGTTCGCCGGTTTTCTGCCGTCCAGGGCTACCGCCCGCCGCGCCGCCCTCAAGGAACTGGAGAGGGTGCCCGCCACCCTGGTGTTCTTCGAATCACCCCACCGCGCCGCCGACACCCTGGCCGACATGGCCGCCGTGCTGGGCGACCGCCCGGCCGCCCTGGCCCGCGAGCTGACCAAGATGCACGAGGAGGTCGGTCGCGGCACCCTGAGCGAGCTGGCCGCCCGTTACGACGCGGTTCCGCCGCGGGGCGAGGTGGTGATCGTGGTCTCCGGCCCCGGCGAGGCCCCCTCCATCGCCCCGGATCAGGTGGAAATCCGGCTGAATGCCGCCATTTCCGCCGGAGCCTCGCTCAAGGACGCCGCCGCCCTGGTGGCGGCCGAGACCGGGCACCCCCGCCGCGAGGTCTACGCCATGGCGCTCAGACTGTTCCGCGGGGGCAACGAGGAATGAAATCCCATGAACGCCAGCAGGCCCGCCACCGCGGCAAGATGGCCGAGACTCTGGCGGCGGTCTGGCTGCGGCTCAAGTTCTACCGCATCCTGGCCCGGGGACTGGCGGGCCGGCGCGGCTCGGGGGCGGGCGAGGTCGATATCGTGGCGCGGCGCGGCAAGATCGTCGCCTTCGTCGAGGTCAAGAGCCGGCCCAGTCCGACCGAGGCGGCGGAGTCCCTCGGCCCTGCCCAGCGCCGCCGCATCGAGCGGGCGGCCAGCGCCTTCCTGGCCCGGCACCCCGATCTGACCGGATGCGATATCCGCTTCGACGCCATACTGATGGCTCCGGGGCGGCTGCCCCGCCACATCCCCGATGCCTGGAGGCCCGAGGCCTGCTAGACTGGACCGAGTCAATCCGAGGAGGACCCCAGACGTGATCCGTGTTCGACCGCTGCTGAAAGTGATGATGGTGGCCCTGCTGGGCGGTGCCGTGTCCGGCTGCGCCGCGACGGTGATCGGAGCGGGGGCCACCGCCGGTGTCGCCGCCGCCGAGGAACGCGGGCTGGAAGGCGCCCTTGACGACGCGAAAATCCGCATCGAGATCAATCGCCTGTGGTTCGAGCGCGACGTGGAGATGTTCCGCCAGGTCACCCTGAACATCAGCGAGGGCCGCGTCATGCTGACCGGCCTGGTCACCACCGAGCAGGCCCGCGCCGACGCGGTGCGGCTGAGCTGGCAGGTGACCGGCGTCAAGGAGGTGCTGAACGAGCTTAAGGTCCATCCCGAGGGTGCGCCCGCGCTCGATCAGGCCAACGACGTCTGGATGCAGCAGAAGCTGAAAGCCCGCCTGCTGACCGATTCCGAGGTGCGCAACATCAACTACGTCGTCGATGTGACCGATTCGGTGATCTACCTGCTGGGCATCGCCCAGAACCAGGCCGAGATGGACCGGGTCATCGCCCATGCCCGCGACATCAGCGGCGTCAAGCGGGTGCTCAACCACATCCGGCTGAAAAGCGATCCCAGACGGCATGGCGGATAAGGACGTGGCCTCCTCCGCCGCGACATCGCGCCTGAGGCTGGCCGAGTTGGGCCGGGCCGAGGACCGCGACATC
>VFBG01000319.1:0-427 GCA_006515835.1 bacterium
AGCGTCAGCGAATCCGGCGTGCCCACCAGCAGCGCCAGCCGATCCGGCAGGATGCCTTCGCGGATCAGGCGTTCGCGCAGGTCATCGGCCTTAACGGCATCGGCTTCGACCGCCACGATCCGCAGGCTGCTCTGCCGGGCCAGTTCGGTGACGAGACGGCCCGAACCTGCGCCCCACGCCAGGCACCACCCCGAACGGACTTTCGTAGTCGCCAGGATTTCGGCGGCTTTCGCCGTCCAACGGTCGCGATCCTCACCCGGCGCGGTTTCAAACGGATATTTTCTGGGTTTGAGAGCTTCCGGGCCGAAGCAGTAAATACGGCCCTGCCGGGTGGACACGTACAGCTTGCCGTCCGCCGTCAGCAAGTGCAGCGGCGTGCCTTCGATTTCAGCGCGCCAGCTGCATTCGCCATTCGCCGACAACGGCA
>VFBG01000319.1:484-1080 GCA_006515835.1 bacterium
GGTACAGGCGCTGTCCGTCCCGCGCCAGCGCGGTCGGAGGTGGAATCGGAATCGACCGACTCGGAGTCAGCCGTGCGGTCGCCCACTCCCAGCGTCGTTCGACCGGAGGTCCCTGAGCGATGCCTGGCATGTCATAGACGTGACACTGGCGATCCGCGCAGGCAATCAAGTAGTCGTCGTGCAACAGCGCCGGTTGGCCCACTTGCCCCAGGCGGTCGCCGGTAGCCAGCTCGAAAGCGACGCCGCCATTGACGTAAACTCCACCCCGTGCCGCCACATCCCAGCCGCCGATGCCATTGTCCGCCAGCCGAAAATGGACCAGCTTGCCCGTCCTGCGCTCGAAGCAAGCCGGCACGGATCGGCCGCCGGAAACCAGCAGTTTGTCGCCGGCCACGGCCAGCGTCCCTTGCGGCGCCACTCCGGCGAAGGAATCGGCATGGTGAGGCTGAAGACGATACGTCGAACCGTCGCCGTCGTTGGTCCAGATCAGCTTGCCAGTCTCGGCATCGAGCGCATGGACGAAGATCCCCATGAACGGCCAGATGCCCGCCGCGAAATAGACCGCGCCGTCGGCGACCACCGGAGCGCCCCGCGCC
>VFBG01000023.1 GCA_006515835.1 bacterium
ATCCGTCTCGCCCTGCAGGCGCTGGACCCCTCCCGGATGATGGAGACGACCGCGCGCATCGGCCTCGTCCGGTCGGCGCGCGACCGGCTGACCAAGGCCCTCTCCCGCGACATGAAGATCGAGCCGGGCTTCGGCCCCGTGATCATGGCCCGCCCCGCCGACCCGGATGCACTTCTCGCCGCCCTCGCCCGCTTCGGTCTCGCCGCCGAACGCGCCGGCGACCGGCTGCGCCTGCCCGTCTCGGCGAAGGCAGAGGTCAACGACCGGCTGCTCGCCGCCCTCGGTATCGGCATCGCATCCGGCCGCGCCCACCGCACAGGGCAGGCCGTGCGCGACACGAAAGAGACCCGCATTGTCTGTGCCGTCGACCTCGACGCGACCGGCCCCGTCTCCATCGCCACCGGTGTCGGCTTCTTCGATCACATGCTGGAACAGGTCGCCGCCCACGGCGGCTTTTCCCTGCGGCTGGCCTGCGAAGGCGACCTGCACACCGATCCGCACCACACCATCGAGGACTCGGCCATCGCTCTCGGACAGGCGCTTAAACAGGCGCTCGGCGAACGCCGCGGCATCGCCCGCTACGGCTTCGTCCTGCCCATGGACGAGGCCAATGCGGCCGTCTCCATCGACCTGTCGGGCCGACCATTCCCCGTCTTCGAAGGAACCTTCGCGACCCCCTTCATCGGCGACTACCGCACCGACCTGACCGCCCACGTCTTCCGCTCACTGGCCGAAGCCATGGGCGCGGCCGTCCATGTCTCGGTCACCGGCGACGACGACCACCACAAGACCGAGGCCGTCTACAAGGCCTTTGGCCGCGCCCTGCGCCAGGCCATCCGCATCGAGGGCGACGCCGTGCCCAGCACCAAGGGCGTGCTGTGACCGAGGTCACCGTCCTCGCCTACGGCGCCGGCAACACCGCCTCGGTCCGGTTCGCACTGGAGCGGCTGGGCGCGACCGTGCGCCTGACCGACGACCCGCTGGCGGTCTCGGAAGCCGAACGGCTGATCCTGCCTGGCGTCGGTGCCGCGGCCTACGCCATGGCCCGTCTAACGACGCTCGGTCTCGTGGATCCCATCCGCGCCTTCTCCCGCCCCCTGCTCGGCGTCTGCCTCGGCCAGCAACTGTTGTTCGAGACCAGCGAGGAGGGCCAACCCGTCCCCCTGCTCGGCCTGATCCCCGGTGCCGTTCGCCGCCTTGAGCCCGGCCCGGGTCTGACCGTGCCGCACATGGGCTGGTCGCGCCTGAAGGCCAACCGGGCCGATCCCCTGCTCGAGGGTGTCCCGGACGGCGCATACGCCTATTTCGTCCATGGCTTCGTCTGCCCCGACGGCCCCGCCACCCTCGCCCGCGCCGACTACGGCGGCCCGGTGCCCGCCATGGTCCGCAGCGCCAACCGCTGGGGCTGCCAGTTCCACCCCGAGCGCTCGGCCGCCGCCGGGGCCCGAATCCTGCGCAATTTCCTGGAGCTTCCCGCGTGATCGTCTATCCCGCCATCGACCTGAAGAACGGGATCTGCGTGCGACTGATGCACGGCCGGTTTGACGCCGTCACCCGCTACGATGACCAGCCCGCCGCCCGCCTTGCCGCCTTCGCCGCCGCCGGCGCGAGCTGGGCCCATATCGTCGACCTCGACGGCGCCGAAGCCGGCCGCGCGGTCCAGCATGCCCTCATCGGCGACCTCGCCCGATCCATCGACATCCGCATCCAGTCCGGCGGCGGCGTCCGTTCGGCCGACGACGTCGCCGCCCTGATCGACGCCGGCGTCGCCCGGGTCGTGGTCGGCTCTCTCGCGGTGTCGCAGCCGGAGACCGTGGCCGACTGGCTGCGCCGTTTCGGCCCCGACCGCATCACCCTGGCCATCGACGTCAAGGCGGATGGCGACCGCTGGGTCCCGGCCCTCAAGGGCTGGACCGAGGCGGCCGGCGTCGACCTCTGGACCGCGCTGGACCGCTATCCGCCAAACCTCGCCCGCCATCTGCTGGTCACCGACGTCGGCCGCGACGGTGCCCTGACCGGCCCCAATCTCGACCTGCTGGGCGAGATCATCCGCCGCCGTCCTGACCTGAAGGTCCAGGCCTCGGGCGGCGTGGCGACCGTCGCCGACCTGTCCGCCGCCGCCGCCCTCGGCTGCGACGGGGCCATCGTCGGCCGCGCCCTCTACGAAAACCGCTTCACCCTCGAAGAGGCCTTGGCCGCATGACCGCGCGCCGCATCATCCCCTGTCTCGACGTCAAGGACGGCCGGGTGGTCAAGGGCGTTCGCTTCCAGGGTCATACCGACATGGGCGACGCCGCCGACCTCGCCGCGCGTTACCGCGATCACGGCGCCGACGAACTGGTCTTCTACGACATCACCGCCAGCCCAGAGGGCCGCACCCTCGACTACGGCTGGGTGCGCGACATCGCCCGCCTGCTCGACATCCCCTTCAGCGTCGCCGGCGGCATCCGCTCGGTCGATCAGGCCGCCCGTTGCCTCGACCACGGCGCCGACAAGGTCTCGATCAACTCTCCGGCGCTTGAACGCCCCGAACTGATCGCCGAGATGGCCGACCGCCTCGGCAGCCAGTGCGTGGTCGTCGGCGTGGATTCGAAACGTTCCGGCGAGGACTGGGTCGTTCATCAGTACACCGGTGATCCTGACGCCAGCCGCGCCGCCGGCCGCCGCACCATGGACTGGATCGTCGAAGCCCAGACCCTCGGCGCCGGCGAGATCGTGCTCAACTGCATGGACGAGGACGGCGTCCGCCGCGGCTATGACATCGCACAACTCGCCGCCGCCCGCGCCCTTCTGACCGTCCCTCTCGTAGCCTCAGGCGGCGCCGGCGCGGCCTCGCATTTCCTCGATGTGTTTGAACAGGCCGACGTCTCCGGTGCCCTCGCCGCCAGCGTCTTCCACACCGGCACCCTGGCCATTCCCGATCTCAAGGCGTTCCTCTCGGACGCCGGGCAGGAGATGAGACTGTGATCGATCCCTCCACCCTCGACTTCGACAAGTCCGGCGGCCTCATCCCCGTCGTCGTCCAGGACGCCGCCACCCTGCAGGTGCTGATCCTCGCCTGGATGGACCGCGCCGCCCTCGACGAGACGGTGGCCTCCAACGAAGCCACCTTCTTCTCCCGCTCGCGCGGCGGTCGCTGGCGCAAGGGCGAGACCTCGGGCGACCGGCTGCATGTCGTCTCCATCACCCCCGACTGCGACGGCGACGCGCTGGTGCTCAAGGTCCGCCCCGTCGGCAACGCCTGCCACCTGAACCGCATCAGCTGCTTCGGCGAAGAGGACGCTCCCGGCCTCGGTCGTATTGCCCGGCTGGAAGCCACCATCGCCGAGCGCGCCGCCGCCGACCCTTCCGAAAGCTGGACAGCCCGCCTGCTCGCCGAGGGCGTCAAACGCGTCGCCCAGAAGGTCGGCGAAGAGGGTGTCGAGACCGCCCTTGCCGGCGTCGCAGGCCCGGATTCGGAACTGGCGGCGGAGGCCGCAGATCTGGTCTATCACTTGTTGGTGCTGCTTCGGTCGCGTCACATGGTGTTTCAGGATGTCCTCGACGTCTTGGCGCGGCGCGCGGAAGCGGCCAGACAATCTCCCGGTCCAGCCGGGACCTGAATGGAGAAAAGTGCATGGCGGCCCTGGTGCTGTTCGGCGGCGGCGGCGACCTCGCCATGCGGATGCTGCTGCCTTCGCTCTATTTCCTGGAATACGACGGCCTTCTGCCCGACGGCCTGAAGATCATTGGTGCCGCGCGGTCCGACGAGAGTCGCGATGAGTATGTCAGCAAGGTCCGGGCTGCGGTCGAGGGCAAGGCGAAGGCCGACGACGCCTGGACGGAGGACGCCTGGGCCAGGCTCGACGCCCGGCTCGACTATCTGCCCGTCGACGCCACCGATCCCGCCAGCCTGAAGCCGCTCAAGGACAAGGTCGGCGACGGCGGGGTGACCAGCTTCCTCGCCGTATCGCCCTCGCTCTACGGCCGCATCGTCACGGCACTGAAGGCCGCCGGCCTGGCCGAGGCGACCGACCGGGTGGTGCTGGAAAAGCCCGTCGGCCGCGATCTGCAGTCCTTCCTCCAGATCGACGACGCCGTCGCCCACGCCTTCTCCGAGGACCAGGTCTTCCGCATCGACCACTACCTGGGCAAGGAGACGGTCCAGAACCTGATCGCCCTGCGCTTCGGCAACACCATCTTCGAGCCGCTGTGGAACAGCCTTTCGATCGACCACGTGCAGATCACCGTGGGCGAAACCGTCGGCGTCGGCGACCGCTGGCCCTATTACGACGAGTACGGCGCCCTGCGAGACATGTTGCAGAACCACATGCTCCAGCTGCTCTGCCTCGTCGCCATGGAGCCGCCGTCCGACCTCGATCCGGACTCGGTGCGCAACGAGAAGGTGAAGGTCATTCGCTCACTCCGTCCGATCACGGAGCATGAGGCGGAACGGGTCACCGTGCGCGGCCAATACGTCGCCGGAACCAGCGAGGGCAAGCCGGCCAAACCCTACAGCGAGGAACGCGGCCAGGCGTCCGACACCGAGACCTTCGTTGCCGTCCGAGTCGACATCGACAACTGGCGCTGGGCCGGCACGCCCTTCTTCCTGCGCACCGGCAAGCGGCTGGCCGAGAAGCGGACCGAGATCGTCATCCAGTTCAAGCCCGTGCCCCACTCCATCTTCGACCACGGCGCACGCGGCGAGATCGCCGCCAACCGTCTGGTGATCGAACTCCAGCCCGAGGAAGACATCGCCCTGTCGGTGATGAACAAGAAGCCGGGGCTCGACCCGCAGATGAAGCTGCAGCCGATCCAGATGTCCCTGTCCTGGGGCCAGGGCGACAAGGACGCGAAACCGCCCCGCCGTCGCATCGCCTATGAGCGACTGCTGCTCGACGCCCTGTCCGGGGATTCCACCCTGTTCGTCCGTCGTGACGAGGCGGAGCAGGCCTGGAAATGGGTTGACGAGGTTTCGGACGCCTGGCGCGGCGCGGCCTTCAAGCCGAAGGAATACGCCGCCGGAACCTGGGGGCCGCCCGAGGCTGATCTGCTGCTTGAGCGCGGCGGCCGCGCGTGGAACACCGGCCATGGGTGACATTCCGCGTATCCAGACATTCAGCAATGTCGCCGACTGGGCTGACGCGGCCCAGGACATCATTGTCGATGCGCTGGATAACGGCCAACGCCAGCAAACCGGATGGGCCAGCTTCGCCGGCTCCGGTGGATCGACGCCGACGCCGATCTATGAGCGGCTGGCGAAGCGCCGGACAATTGAGGCCTGGCAACATACATTCGTCACGCTCGTCGACGAGCGCTACGTGCCGGAAGACCATCCTGACTCCAATGCCGCTCTGCTGAAGCGGACCTTGCTTCGGCACGAGGCCGCAGGCGCGGAATTCATTCCACTCTATCGGCCCGCAATCACTGTCGACCGGGCTGCTGCGCTCGCGGCTCACAGCCTTGCGGCGGAACTCGATGGACAAGGTTTCGACGCCGTCCTTCTCGGCATGGGAGAGGATGGCCATATCTGCTCCATGTTCCCCGACAGCCCGACCCTGAAGACCCTGCTCGCGCCCGCGCTCCGGCCGACCGTTCTGGGCGTCCCCCATGGACGCGACGGCGCGGCACCCAGCCTCGAGCGTCTGACCATAAACCTGCCGTATCTGATGAGCGCGCGCCGCGTTGTGCTCGCCATCTCCGGCGCCGCCAAACGGGCCGTGTTCGAGCGCGAAGCCGCCGGCGACCCGGCTGTGCAGCCGATTGCCGCCCTCATCGCAGCCGACGTCCCGCTCGACGTTCTGTGGACGGAGAAAGCGTAATGTCGAGACTCCATCCCGTCGTGGCCGAGGTCACCGCCCGCATCGTCGAGCGCTCGAAGTCGACCCGCGCCGACTACCTCCGCCGCATGGACGCCGCCGGCTCCTCCGGAGTCGGCCGCGCCAAGCTCAGCTGCGCCAACTGGGCCCATGCCTTCGCCGGTGCCCCGGTGAAGGACAAGCTCAACGCCATGTCGGGGACCCAACCCAATGTCGGCGTGGTCACCGCCTATAACGACATGCTCTCGGCGCATCAGCCGTTCGAGCGGTTCCCGCAGATCATCCGCGACGCCGTGCGCGAGGTGAACGCCACCGCCCAGGTCGCCGGCGCCACGCCAGCCATGTGCGACGGCGTCACGCAAGGGCGCCCGGGCATGGACCTGTCGCTGTTCAGCCGCGACGTCATCGCCATGTCCACCGCCGTGGCCCTGACCCATGACGCCTTCGACTCCGTCGTCTGCCTCGGCGTCTGCGACAAGATCGTGCCCGGCCTGTTCATGGGGTCGCTGGCCTTCGGCCATCTGCCCGTCGTCTTCGCCCCCGCCGGACCCATGCCCTCCGGCATTCCCAATTTCGAAAAGGCCCGCGTCCGCGCCGAGTACGCCCAGGGCCAGGTGAGTCGGTCCGTTCTGCTGGAGAGCGAGATCGGCTCCTACCATTCGCCGGGCACCTGCACCTTCTACGGCACCGCCAACTCCAACCAGATGATGATGGAGCTGGGCGGCCTGCACCTGCCCTCGACCGCCTTCGTCCACCCCGAGACCGGCCTGCGCGACGCCCTGACGGCTGCGGCGGCGAAGCGGGCGGTCGAACTGGCCCGCACCGGTCAGGGCCGGATGGCCGACGTCATTTCCGAGAAGTCGGTGGTCAACATGATCGTCGCCCTGCTGGCCACCGGCGGCTCGACCAACCATGCCATCCACCTGGTCGCCATGGCGCGCGCGGCCGGGGTCCTGATCGACTGGACCGACATGGACCAGCTCTCCTCGGTCACCCCGCTTCTGGCCCGCGTCTATCCCAACGGCTCGGCCGATGTGAATGCCTTTCAGGCCGCCGGTGGGGTCGCCTTCGTCGCCCGCGAACTGGCCGAGGCGGGCCATATCCATTCCGACGTCGTCACCGTCATGGGCGAGGGCATTCACCACTATTTCCAGGAGCCGATGCTGATCGACGGCGAGCTGGTCTGGAAGGACGGCGTCAAGGAAAGTCTGGACACGGACATTCTCCGTCCCGCGTCTGACCCCTTCGACCAGGAGGGCGGTCTTCGCCTCGTCCAGGGCGACCTCGGCCGGGCTGTGATCAAGGTCTCGGCCGTCAAGCCGGAGAACCGCATCGTCGAGGCACCCGCCGCCGTCTTCGAAACCCAGGAAGACGCCCTGCAGGCCTTCAAGGACGGACAGCTAAACCGTGACGTGATCGTGGTCCTGCGCTTCCAGGGACCTCGCGCCAACGGCATGCCCGAACTGCACAGCCTCTCGCCGGCCCTGTCCGTGCTTCAGGACAAGGGCTTCAAGGTCGCCTTCGTCACCGACGGCCGTATGTCCGGCGCCTCGGGCAAGACGCCCGCCGCCATCCATGTCTCGCCCGAGGCCCTCGCCGGCGGGCCGCTGGCCCATGTGCGCGACGGTGACATCATCCGCCTCGACGCCGAGGCCGGAGTCCTGACCACCGTCGGCGTCCCCGATCTCGCCGCCCGTCCCGCCGCGGTCCGCACGTCCGCCCATGCCACGGGCGCGGCCTGGGGCTATGGCCGCGAACTGTTCGGTGCCTTCCGCGAGGCCGTGAGCACCGCAGAGACCGGCGCCTCGATCTGCTTCGCCGCACCGACCGCGCCGAACGGCCACGCCGATGCGCCGCCGGACGCCAATCTCGTCGACCGCACGGTCGACGCCTGATGACAGGAATGCCGTCATGACCGTGGCCTGGGACCGGACCCTTCTCGTCGGCGACGTCGGCGGAACCAACGCCCGCTTTGCCCTGGCGCACATGGTCGAGGGTCGGGTCGTGCTGGAACACCACCAGAGCTTCCCGGCGTCGGAGCATCCGACCTTTCTCGGCGGCGTAAAGGCCTTCATCGACGGCTGTGACGTCAAGCCGACCGGCGGCGTTCTGGCCGTCGCCGGTCCTGTCACGAACGGTGAGATCGACCTGACCAACTCGCCCTGGCGGGTGTCGGAGGCCGAGCTCGCAACCCTTGGCCTGAATCCCGTCCGCCTGATCAATGACTTCGAGGCCCTTGCCTGGGGCGCGCCTCTTGTCACCGGTCCGGATCTGGCCTCGCTCGGTGGTCCCGACGCGGGCGACCCCCACGCCGCCATCGCTGTGCTCGGCCCTGGCACCGGCTTCGGGGTCTCGGCCCTGGCCCGCGACATCTACGGAAACGCCGTCGCCATGCCTTCAGAGGGCGGTCATGCCTGTTTCGCCCCGGGCGCCGCCGTCGAGGACGAGATCCTGCGCATCCTGCGCCGCCGTTATGAACGCGTATCGATCGAGCGGCTGATCTGCGGCCCGGGGCTGCTCAACATGCACCGCGCCCTTGCCGAAATCGACGGCCGTGAAAGCCACATCGACGATCCGGCCCAGATCACAGCCGAGGCGCTTGAGAACCCCAACAGCCACTGCGGAGCCACCCTGGCCAGGTTCTGCGCGATCCTCGGCGCCGTGTCCGGAGATATCGCCCTGACCACCGGCGCGCGGGGCGGCGTCTATATCGCCGGCGGCATCGCGCCCCGTATCCTGCCCTTCCTCAAGGCCAGCCCTTTCCGCGAGCGGTTCGAGCGCAAAGGTCGGTTCCAGGACTATATGGCGGCCATCCCGACGCACGTGATCCTGCACAAACACGCCGCCCTGTTGGGCGCCGCCCGGGTCGCCTTCTCCGCAGAGACCTGAGGTTCCAACACATTTTTCTCACGCCCCCGTGAACCCGATCGGTGCGGCGGAGTTATGAGGTTTCCACTCTGGAAGGATATCCTCATGCGTAAACTCATCATCGCCGCCGCCGCCACCTTCGCCTTCGCCGGCCTCGCCGCCTGCGGTGAAAGCGCCGCCGACAAGACCGCCGAAGTTCAAGCGGATGCTCTGGAAGCGCAGGCTGCCGCCGCTCCGACCGAAGCCGCTGAAACGGCCCTCAACGCCGAAGCCGACCGCATCGAACAACAGGCTGGCAACGCCGACGGCGGCATGACCACCGAGAACACGCCGAACACCTCGCCGAGCGCCACGCCGGCCAACCCGAACAACTAATCGGGACGGATTCGGGGGGTCATGACCCCCGGATGCTATTCAGAACGGTCAGCCCCCGTCGCGCTCGCGGCGGGGGTTTTCCGTTGGCCGCGTACCAGCGATCAAACCTTTTTTGGCGGCCAGGGAATGAAGGCGCTGGTCCGGCGCACATAGTCTGCATAGCCCGGCCGGGTGCCGTGAATGGCCTTTTCCGTGATGCCGATCCCCGACCATTTGGTCAGGGTGAAGGTCAGGAACAGCGGCCCGGCGATCGCCCACAGGCCCGGCCCGGTCTCGGCGGCGATCAGATAAAGGCCCCACCAGACGCAGGCGTCGCCGAAATAGTTGGGGTGCCGGGTCCAGCGCCACAGACCCTTGTCCATGACCTGACCCTTGTTGGCGGGATCCTTCTTGAACGCCGCAAGCTGTGCGTCGCCGATGCTCTCGAAGCCGATGCCGATCACCGCCAGCACGGCCCCGGCCCAGCCGATCCAGCCCACAGCCGGTTCGATCGCGACCTGGCCCAGTTGCACCGGCAGCGAGGTCAGCCAGGCCAGCACCGCCTGCGGCACGAACACCACCAGCAGGCCCGTCTTCGCAAACCCCCAGCCCCGGTTCTTCTCCATCCGCCCGAGCAGATCGAGGTAGCGGCCGTCCGCCCCCTGCATCCGCCAGCGCCGGTACAGGTGCCAGCCCAGCCGCAAGGCCCAGACTCCGACCAGCCAGAGCAGCAGCCATTTCCGCGTCGGATCGCCCTCGGTCCGCGGGAAGGTCGCCAGCGCGAGCAACAGCATCCCCATCGGCCAGACGGCATCGATGAAGCTTACGTCCTTCAGGCGCAGGGACAGGGCCCACAGCCCGATCATCACCACGATGATCAGGGCCAGGTTCAGGCCCAGAAGGGCGGCAATCTCGGTCAGGCTCATGGGTTCAGAAACGTCCGCGGCGAAGGGCCGGATGCAGGGATGTCAGTCGACGCAGATCGTGGCCTCGGCCTTGCCGCCCTCGACCGTGGTGTAGCAGCCGAACCGGCTGCTGTTGACCTGGCACTGGCCAACAGCGTTCGTGCCCGCGGCAGGCGCATTGGCCACGTCCTCGACGCGACAGTCGCCCGCGCAGTCGTTGCCGTCGGTGCAGCGCTGGCCGGCGTCGGCATAGGTGATCACGCAGCGCACGGACTGCATCCGTCCCTGCGGCAGCATCTTGCCGCCAGCCCGGGCGCAGGCCGCCGCATCCTCGCTGCCCGCGACGGACTGCGCCACCGGCGTCGCCTCGGCGAGGTCGGACTTGCCGTCGTTCGCCGGAAGGGGCTGGCAAGCCGCCATCAACCCCGCCGCCACGATCAGTATGCGCTTCATGTCACTTGGCCTTTTTCGAAACCGGTCCAGACGTCATCGTAGTCCAGCTGCATCGTCGGACTGGTTTGCGCCCATTCCGTGGTCCGGATCGGCGCCCGGGTTTCGAACATGAAGGCCAGGGTGTTCTCGATCTTCACCGGCCTGAGCTCGGCGGCGACCGCCTTGTCATAGCTGGCCTGGTCCGGCCCGTGCCCGCTCATGCAATTGTGCAGGCTCGCCCCGCCCGGGGCGAACCCGCCCTCCTTGGCGTCATATTCGCCGATCACCAGCCCCATGAACTCGCTCATGACGTTCCGGTGGAACCACGGCGGCCGGAAGGTGTCCTCGCCCACCATCCAGCGCGGCGGGAAGATGACGAAGTCGCAGTTGGCCGTCCCCGGAGTGTCCGAGGGTGAGGTCAGGACCGTGAAGATCGACGGGTCCGGATGGTCGAAACTGACCGTGCCGATCGTGTTGAAACGCGCGGTATCGTATTTGTACGGCGCGTAGTTCCCATGCCAGCCAACCACATCCAGCGGCGAGTGCGGGAAGGTCGTGGACCACAGCCGCCCTCCGTATTTCTGCACGCACTCGGTCGGCCGGTCGACGTCCTCGAACGCCGCCACGGGCGTCTGGAAGTCGCGATGATTGGCCAGGCCGTTCGAGCCGATCGGGCCGAGATCCGGCAGGCGGAACAGCGCGCCGTACCGCGGATCGGTCCCGAACACTCGACCCGGAACCGCACGCCGCGCGGAATGACCACGATCTCGCCGGGCCGGGCGTCGATCCGCCCCATCTCGGTAACGAAGGCCTGATCGCCCGACTGAGGCACGATCAGCAGCTCGCCGTCGGCGCAGTAGAAGACCCGGTCGACCATCGACCGGTTGGCCGCATACAGGTGGATGCCCACGCCCGACAGCGCCTCCGCATCCCCGGTTCCGCCGTAAGTCACCAGCCCCTCGACCCAGTCGGTCGGTTGGGTCGGGATCGGCAGCGGATCCCACCGCATCCGGTTCGGCGACGGAGGCGCGTCATGGAACGGTCCGGTCCGCACCAGCCCCTGGGCGAACGGCCTGTAGGCAGGATGCTGGGCCGAGGGCCGCAACCGGTACAGCCACGACCGCCGGTTCTCGCTCCGCGGCGCGGTGAAGGCCGTTCCCGACAGCTGCTCCGCATACAGCCCCATCGGTGCCCGTTGCGGCGAGTTCCGGCCCTCAGGCAGAGCGCCGGGCACGGCCTCGGTCGCGAAATGATTGCCGAAGCCGCTCAGATACTGAGGCGCGTTGGATCGCGTCGTCATGGTCAGAGTCTCCCTGCCCCTCGATCTAGGACAGGCCGCACCGGTTGACCACTCCGGCGTGCACCGGAAGCGCCTGAACGGGTCAGAACCCCTGCGCCCGCGCCATCCGCTCCTGATGGAATCCCGCGTCCCCGAGCAGCTCGTTCAGCACCCGCACCCGCTTCATGAACAGGCCGACATCGTATTCATCGGTCATGCCGACGCCGCCGTGCATCTGCACCGCCTCTTGCACCGCCAGTTCGGCGACGCGTCCGGCCTTTGCCTTGGCCACCGAGACGATCAGGCCGGCGTCCGGCCGCCCGGCGTCCAGCGCCGTCAGCGCCCCCATCACCGCCGCCCGCGCGATCTCGATCTCCGAAAACAGATGCGCCGAGCGATGCTGCAGCGCCTGGAACTCGCCGATGAGTTTGCCGAACTGTTTGCGGGTCCGCAGGTAGGCCATCGTCGTCTGGAAGGCCTGGTCCCCTGCCCCGTTCAGCGACGCCGCCGCGCAGGCTCTGCCGAGATTCAGTGCTCCCTCCAGCAGAGGCTCGCCGCCATCCACCGATCCGATCACCGCGTCAGCGTCGACCTCGACATCCGTCAGCGTCACCCGCGCCGCATTGTGCGCATCGACCATGACCGTCCGTTCGATCCCGACCCCCGCCGTCTTGGGATCGACAAGGAACAGCGACAGCCCGTTCTCCGTCAGGGCCGCCACGATCAACGCATCGGCGACATGGCCGTCCAGCACGAACCCCTTGGCCCCGTTCAGTTTGAAGCCGTTGCCCGACCGCTCGGCCACCGTCGCGATCCGCGACGGTGCATGTTTTGCGCCCTCGTCCACCGCCAGCGAAACAACCGCCTCGCCAGATGCGATCCGGGGCAGCCAGGCCGCCTGCTGCTCTGCCGAACCGCCATCAACGAGCACCTTCGCCGACAGCACCCCCGAGCCGAGGAAGGGCGACGGCGTCAGCGTCCGCCCCAGCGCCTCGGCCATCACGCCCGCCTCGACCGCGCCGAGGCCAGAGCCGCCGTGCTCCTCGGGGATGATGACCCCCGCGAAACCCATCTCGCCAAAGGCCCGCCACAGGTCGCGCGACACGCCGTCGGCGTCCTTCGAGTCGCGCAGCTTCCTCAGATGGGCGAGCGGCGCATGTTCGTTCAGGAAGCCGTCCGCGGCCTCCTTCAGCATGGTCTGCTCTTCGGTCAGAATCAGGGGCATGGGCTCAGGCTCCCGGAAGCTGAAGCAGATGTTTGGCGATGATGTTCAACTGAACCTCCGAGGTCCCGCCCTCGATGGAGTTGGCCTTGGTCCGCAGCCATTCGCGGGCCGCCTTGCCGCCGCGCGAGCGCTCGCTCTCCCACTCCAGCGCGTCCGACCCGCCCGCGGCCATCAGCAGCTCGTGCCGGCGCTTGTTCAGCTCCGATCCGTAGTATTTCAGCATCGAGGCGATGGCCGGATGGGCCTGTCCCGCCTTCACCTGATCGCCGGTTCGCTCCATCGCCAGCCGGAAGGCGGCGGCGTCGACCTCCATCTCGGCGATCCGTGCACGGAGCATCGGCTCGTCCAGCCGCCCGTCGTCATCCACTCCGATCGATCCGGTCGCGACCTGGCCCAGCGGCCGCCCGCCCCCGACCTCGCCCATGGCCCCGATCATGGTTCGCTCATGCGCCAGCAGATGTTTGGCCACGTCCCAGCCGCGGTTCAGCGTGCCGACCAGATTGGCCTTCTCCACCCGCACATCGTCGAAGAAGGTCTCGCAGAACGGGCTCTTGCCGCTGATCAGGGTGATCGGCCGGGTCGAGACGCCCTTGGTCGCCATGTCGAACAGGACGAACGAAATGCCCAGATGCTTCGGCGCCTCAGGGTCGGTCCGCACCAGACAGAAGATCCAGTCCGCCTTGTCGGCATAGGACGTCCAGACCTTCTGGCCGTTGACGATCCAGTGGTCGCCCCGATCCTCGGCCCGCGTCTGGATCGCCGCCAGGTCGGACCCCGCGCCCGGCTCGGAATAGCCCTGGCACCAGCGGATTTCGCCGCGCACAATCTCGGGCAGGAAGCGCTGCTTCTGCTCTTCGGTCCCGAACTGCAGCAGCGCCGGCCCCAACATCCAGACCCCGAAACTGGCCAGCGGCGCCTGGGCGTCGATGCGCCGCATCTCGGAGCCCAGCACCTTGGCCTGTTCACGGGTCAGACCGCCGCCGCCATATTCGGTCGGCCACTCCGGCGCGGTCCAGCCCCTGGCGCCCATCCGGTCCAGCCAGACCTTGTGCGCGGGGGTCGGGAATACGGCGTTGCGCCCGCCCCAGACCCGGTCCTCGTCGCTCTCCACCGGCCCGCGGCATTCCGCAGGGCAGTTGGCTTCAAGCCAGGCGCGGGTCTCCGCGCGGAATGCATCAAGATCGGTCATGTCAGCCTCCGTCGCGCGACGTTAGCAGCGATTCCGGGATGACGTAGCGTCAGCTCCCGCCCGGCAGGAACGGGGAAAACGTGATGACCGTAAAGGTGTCGCGGATGTTGGCCCGGGTCTGCACCGACTTGGTCACGAAGGTCCCGATGTCCATGTCCCTGGGCAGCTGGAATTTGGCCAGCAGGTCGTACTGGCCCGAGGTCGAATAGACCTCCGAGACGTATTCGACATTGTCCACCATATCGGCGGCCACATCGTTGGCGTGGCCCAGCTCGCATTTGATGAAGACGAAGATGGCGGTCATCATGGCGGGGGTCCTTCCGGGTGTTGGACGGTGTCTAGCGGATGGATGCGTGTCAGGCGAGATCGACCCAAAAATCGTTGGCTGGGAAGCCCAGTACAACAACCGCGCCCTCGTGCCCGACCATCCGGACGTCATGCGGCGCTGGCGAGAGACCGCGGAGGTCGCCCGTGCGGCTCATCCGCCGCTCGAAATCGCCTACGGCCGCGGCCCGCGTGAGGTCATGGATCTGTTCGACGCCGGACCCGGCGCGCCCGTGGCCGTCTTCCTGCACGGCGGCTACTGGCAGGCGCTGGACAAGGGCTGGTTCTCCGGCATCGCGCCCGCGTTGGCTGTCCATGGCGTCAGTCTCGCCATCCCGTCCTACGACCTCTGCCCGGACGTCCGTCTCGGGACCATACTGCGTCAGGTCCGCGTGGCCGTGGAGACCGTGCGCGAGCGCACCGGCGTCCGCCCCGTCGTCTTCGGCCACTCGGCCGGCGGGCACATGGCAGCCTGTATGCTCAGCGAGGGCCGCGCCTCGGCCGCCGTAGCCATCAGCGGCGTCTTCGACCTCGCGCCCCTGATTCCGACGTCGCTGAACAAGGCCCTCGATCTCGACGACCGCGAAGCTGCCGCCCTGTCGCCGATCCACTGGCCGGTTCCCAATGGCTCCACCCCCGGCGGCACGGTGCTGGACTGCATCGTGGGGGCCGACGAGAGCGCCGAGTTCCTGCGCCAGTCCCGCATGATGGCCAATCACTGGGGCGGTCAGGGCGTCGACACGCGTTACGAGGCCTTGTCGGGGCTGAACCATTTCACCGTGCTGGATCCGCTTTTTGATCCCGAAAGCGGAATGGTGAAGCGACTTACCGGTCTGGCGCGGGCCGCCGTATAACGATGGTCGCTCGCGGAATCCGCGAACTGCGTCGAAGTCCGCAAGGACGGTGCGTTACCGTACGCTTGATTCAAAGCTTGACGACAACGACGAATGGTTGTGATTGCACTCATCCGGTCAGATGTCCTGGCGGTCCGTCGCGTCGTGTTGAGTTTGATGTTCCGCACCCTTTCCCGCTTGATCCGTCAGCTTCGTTGCCGCCGTCATCGCTGGCGCCCTGACCGCAAGAGGACGGGGCGTGAGTTCTGCGACCTCTGTGGCGCCAAGCGAAAAGCGGCCTGACCCGGCCCACCGGCTTTCGAAACACAAAGTTCCATCCCTGCCCGCCCCGGCGCTTTCCCGGCATGCGGCGGGTGGGATAAGCATGGTAGGCTGCCGGAGCGACCGGCGGAGGAAATCAGACCATGCGCCACGACCGCCTCGCCGTCCTGACCGCCCTGGAGACCCAGGGGGTGGCACCGGTCTTCTACCATCCTGATCCGCAGGTCTGCCTGAACGTCATCCGCGCCTGCGCCCGCGGCGGCGCGCCGGTGATCGAGTTCACCAATCGCGGCGACTTCGCCTGCGACCTGTTCGGCGAGATCGCGCGCGAGCTGCAGAAGACCGACCCCCACATCATCCTCGGCATCGGTTCGGTGGTCGATGCGGGCACCGCCAGCCTCTACCTCAACCGCGGTGCCCGGTTCGTGGTTAGCCCCTGCCTGATCCCTGACGTCGCCCGCGTCTGCAACCGGCGCATGACGGCCTATTTCCCCGGCTGCGGCTCAGTCACCGAGATCGGCCAGGCCCATGAACTGGGCTGCGAGATCGTCAAGCTGTTCCCCGGCGCATCCGTCGGCGGCCCCGACTTCGTCAAGGCGGTTATGGGCCCCATGCCCTGGACGAAGATCATGCCCACGGGCGGGGTCGATCCCGACGCGGCAAGCATCGCCAAATGGTTCGGCGCCGGCATCGTCGCCGCCGGCATGGGCTCGAAACTGGTCACCGACGCCGCCGTCAAGGCCGGCGACTGGGCCGGCATCGAGGCCAATGTGCGCCAGACGGTCGAGGCGGTCGCGGCGTTCCGGGCGAAGTAGTGGCTAGTGACTAGTGGCTAGTGGCTAGTGGCTAGTGGCTAGTGGTTGGCAGACGCATCCAGCACGAAAGCCAGACACCGCCTCGATCACTCGCCACTGGCCACTAACCACTCGCCACTCCCTAGAGCCCCAACGTCGGACTGTTCAGGTCCAGCTCCGCCGCCGGGATCACCACCACGTCCGGATGCGCGGCCCGCAGGGCGTCGATGAACATCGAGGCCTGGCCGACCACCACCACATAGGCTTCGTCCGCACTCACAGCCTGGGCCGCCGCCATCACGCCGTCCGGCGTGGTCGCGGCGATCCGCTGCGGATAGGTCTCGATCTCCGTCAGCGGCAGGCCGTAGGTAACCGCGTCGGCCAGCACCCCGCCCAGACCGCCGGTCGTTTCCAGCGCGCGCGAGAAGCCGCCGGTGATGAAGGTCTCGCGGTCGGTCACCGCCTGCTCCGTCACCGCCTCAGTCCTCAGCCGGTCGAACTCGGCCAGGACCAGATCGACCACTTCGGCGGCGCTTTCGTTCTTGGTCTGGGTCGCGGCGCTCAGCAGGCCGCCGTCGACCCGCGCGCCGAGCGAGGAGTTGGCCCCATAGGACAGGCCGCGCTTGGCCCGGATCTCCTGGAACAGGTGTCCGTTCTGACCGCCGCCGATGACGCTGTTGACCACCGCCAGCGGATAGTAGGCCGCATCCGAGCGTCGCGGTCCGCGCACGGCAGCCGCCACCGCC
>VFBG01000024.1 GCA_006515835.1 bacterium
CGCCACGGTCCGCCTTCCCGGCATGAGCATCGAGACCCGGGGCGACAAGGCCAGCGTCCGCATCGGCGGCTTCCACATCGATGCCGACGACAGCGACGGCACGGCCCGCGTTTCAGCCTCCGGCCGTGAGGGCGATGTCAGCATCAACGCCCAGGACGACGCCGCCGAAATCCGCGCTGCCGCTTCGGGCGAGGCCACCCGCGTCAGCTGGATGCTGACCGACAACCGCGCATCTGAATCGGGCTGGCGGCTGGTCGGCTACGAGGCCCGCGGCCCTGTCGGCGGCCCGCTGGTGGTCGCCACGGTCCGCTCCCGCGACCGCAATCGCGAACGCGCGTTCGAGGACGCCAGAGACCTCGTCGCGCTCAACGCCGGGGAATAACGGCCGCCTCCGGCCTTGATCGTGACGTCCTGATGCGTCACCAACCCTGCCCAGCAAGCAGGATTGATCCTTGGCCGTTACGTCCCGCCCCTCCGCTAAAGTGCCCCGTGCCTGGCAGCGCATGCTGTCCGGCCGCCGCCTAGACCTGCTCGACCCCTCGCCCTTCGACATCGAGATCGAGGACATCGCCCACGGCCTGGCCCGCGTCGCCCGCTGGAACGGCCAGACCATCGGCGAACATGCCTTCTCGGTCGCCCAGCACTCCTGCGTCGTCGAGGAGATCGCTGCCCACATCAAGCCGGGGCTTGAGCCGAAATGGCGGCTCGCCGCCCTGCTGCACGACGCCTCCGAATACGTCATCGGCGACATGATCTCGCCGTTCAAGGCGGCGCTGGGCGTCAACTACAAGGCCTTCGAGGCCCGGCTGGAAGGTGCAATTCATCTCCGCTTCGGCCTCCCGCCGAAGAACCCCGTCGAGATCAAGACCCTGATCAAGAAGGCCGACGTGGCCTGCGCCTATTTCGAGGCCACGCAACTGGCGGGCTTCAGCAAGAAGGAAGGCCTGACCCTGTTCGGGTCACCGCCCCCCGGCTACGACCTCATCATCGACCCCCTGCCCGCCCCCGTCGCCCAGCAGCGCTACCTCGAACGCTACCGCGTTCTCGCCGAGGCCGTCGGCCTGGTGCCTGCCGCCGACGCCTGGCACACGGAATAGGCGATGGGCGCGCCGTCTGAACAGGGCGTACGCATCGGCCTCTCGGCGGTTGTTATCGCCCTGCGCGACCGAAAGGCCTGCGTCCTGACCACGCCGGGCGAAGACGGCGACGCCGCCCTGCCTTTCGGTCCGTTCGACCCGGCCCGCGACCGCACCTTCGAACGGGCGCTACGCGACTTCGTCACCGCCCAGACCGGCTTTCGCCTTGGCTTCGTCGAACAGCTCTACACCTTCGGCGACCTCGGCCGGGCCAGTCCTCGCGCCACGCCGGGTCCCGAGCGTCGCCGGGAGGTCTCGGTCGGCTACCTCGCCCTGACAGCCGACGCCGCCCAGGCCGAGGCCCGTTGGACCCCGGTTCTGGACATCTTCCCCTGGGAGGACCGACGCGACGGGCCCACGGCGTGCCTTGCCCCGCTGATCGCCGACCTGACCGCCTGGGCCGCCGGCGATGCCCGCCGCCTGGCCCGGATCGAGACCCTGTTCGCCTCGGCCCCTTCCCATCGCTGGAATGAAGGCCGCGTCCTCGACCGCTATGAGTTGCTTTACGAGGCCGGCCTGGTCGCGGAGGCCGCTCGCGACCAGGACCGACCGCCGCTCCGAACGGCACCCGGCCGCGCCATGGCCTCGGACCACCGCCGCATCCTTGCCACCGGCCTCGGCCGGTTGCGCAGCAAGCTGAAATATCGCCCGGTACTCTTCGACCTGATGCCCGCGACCTTTACCCTGTCCGACCTCCAGATCGCCGCCGAGGCCGTGACGGGCCTGTCGCTGCACAAACAGAATTTCCGCCGCGGCGTCGAACGCACCGGCCTGGTCGAGCCGACGGGCCGTCTCTCCGCCACCACCGGTGGCCGCCCTGCCGAGCTTTTCCGCGTCATCGACGGCGACCTGGCGACCGGCGAGGCCCTTGGACTTCCCCTGCCCGCGCAGCGTTGAAGCGATTTCTGGACAGGCCGCTTGCGGCGCAGGCCGTCGCCCATTAGAGAAGCCGCTCGCTCGACCAAGCGTCCTACGGCACCGCGGAGAGGTGGCAGAGTGGTCGAATGTACCGCACTCGAAATGCGGCGTGCCTTTGCGGGCACCGTGGGTTCGAATCCCACCCTCTCCGCCACCGCCGATCCGGGCCGCCGCAAGACTGCGGACGGCCGGCTGTCAGCCCGCCGAATAGCTCGTCTTGGTCTGGGTGAAGAACTCCACCGCCGCGAACCCCTGCTCCCGGGCACCGTAGCTGGACGATTTCGAGCCGCCGAACGGGACGTGATAGTCGACGCCGGCGGTCGGCAGATTGACCATGGTCATCCCCGCCTTCGCCCGCCGCTGGAAGTCGCGGGCATGCTTCAGCGAGCTGGTGACGATGCCGGCCGAGAGGCCGAACTCGACGCCATTGGCGATCTCCAGCGCCTGCTCATAGTCCTTGACGCGGATGGTCGAGGCGACCGGGCCGAAGATCTCTTCATTGTTGATCCGCATGCCGGCCTCGGTATCGGCGATCAGGGTCGGCTGGACGTACCAGCCCGGCTTTTCCATCTGCAGCCGCTCGCCGCCCGTAACCACCCGGCCGCCCTCGCCGCGCGCCACCTCGATGTAGCGATAGGAGGTCTCCATCTGGTCCTCGGACACGGCCGGGCCCATCTGGGTCTGCGGGTCCAGCGCATCGCCGACGCGCAGGGCCGCGACCCGCTCGGCCAGGGCGGCGACGAAGCGGTCATGGATCCCGTCCTGGACGATCAAACGGCTGGAGGCCGTGCAGCGCTGGCCTGTGGCGAAGAAGGAGCCGTCGAGGGCGATCTGCACCGCCCGGTCGAGATCGGCGTCATCCAGAACAATGAGTGGGTTCTTGCCGCCCATCTCCAGCTGGACCCGCGCCTGCCGTTTCACCGCCCCCGCGGCCACGCCGGCACCGACGCCCTGGGAGCCGGTGAAGCTGAGGCCGGCCACGTCCGGATGGTCGACGATCGCCTGACCGACCCGGCCACGCCCGATGACCAGATTGAGCACGCCCTTGGGCAGGCCCGCCTCATGTAGGATGGCGACCAGCGCTTCGGCCGTGGCGGGCGTCGGCCCCGCAGGCTTCATCACTACCGTATTGCCGAAAGCCAGTGCCGGAGCGGCCTTCCACGCCGGGATGGCGATGGGGAAGTTCCACGGCGTGATCAAGCCATAGACGCCGACCGCCTGGCGATAGGTCTGTATCTCCACGCCCGGGCGGACGGAGGCCAGGTTCTGGCCGTGAACTCGCAGGGCCTCACCTGCGAAATATTTCAGCACCCGGCCGGCGCGGACAGTCTCGCCGATCCCCTCAGCGAGGGTCTTGCCTTCCTCGCGCGACAGCAGCCGACCCAGCGCTTCGCGCCGCTCCATGACAAGGGTCCCGGCACGGTCGAGCTCGTCGGACCGGATTTCCGGAGACGCCTCTGACCAGCCCGTGAAGGCTTCCTTGGCCGCCGCTACCGCTGCATTGACTTCAGCCTCGCCGCCATCCGGCGTGCGGGCGACGACTTCCCGGGTGTCCGACGGATTGAGGCTTTCGCCCGGCCGGTCCGCGGAGACACGCTCGCCGTTGATCCAGTGGGACAGTTCGATCGTGTCGGTCATGGCGCGTCCTTGGCGTGGTCCGGTCGATCTAGCAACCGGCGCGGTCTTGCGACAGACCTCTAGCCGAACAGACGCCGCGAAGTCTGCGATAAGCTGATCCCGTGGAACGAGTCGGAGCACCTTCATGACCGCAGCGCAGACCGGGACGGCGACGGGCTGGCGCTTCTGGATCGACCGGGGCGGCACCTTCACCGACATCGTCGCCCGCGCGCCGGACGGATCGCTTCAGACCCGCAAACTGCTGTCGGACAATCCCGAACAATATGCCGATGCCGCGGTCGAGGGCGTGCGGAGGATTCTCGACATCGCGACCGGTTCCCTCCCCGCCGGCCTTGTCGCTGAAGTCCGCATGGGCACCACGGTCGCCACCAATGCCCTGCTTGAGCGGAAGGGCGAGCCTGTCGCCCTTGCCATTACCCGCGGCTTCGGCGACGCGCTGCGCATCGGCTGGCAGAGCCGGCCTGACCTGTTCGCACGCCAGATCATATTGAATGACCAGCTCTGTGACCGGGTCATCGAGATCGATGAACGGGTGCGGGCTGACGGCACCATCGACCGCGCGCTTGACGAGGGCCTGGCGCGGGCGGACCTGATGGCGACGCGCGCCGCCGGCTTCCGGGCCATCGCCATCGTTCTGGTCCACGGCTGGCACTTCACCGACCACGAGCGGCGGCTGGCGGCCATGGCCCGCGAAATCGGCTTCGAACAGATCTCGGTCAGTCATGAGATCGGAGCGCTGATCAAGCTGATCGGGCGCGCCGACACCACGGTGGCGGACGCCTACCTCTCGCCGATTCTTCGAGCTTATGTGGATCGGGTTGGCGCTGATCTGGGAGCCTCGACCCCGCTGCTGTTCATGCAGTCCAGCGGCGGACTCACGGCGGCCGAAGCCTTCCGAGGCAAGGACGCCATCCTTTCCGGACCCGCGGGCGGCGTGGTCGGCATGGCCGAAACGGCACGCGCGGCAGGCTTCGACCGAGTGATCGGTTTCGACATGGGCGGCACCTCGACCGACGTGTCCCACTTCGCCGGCGACTATGAGCGGACCTCCGACGCCGTGGTGGCGGGCGTGCGGCTGAGGGCACCCATGCTCGGCATCCATACGGTGGCGGCGGGCGGCGGTTCGATCTGCCGCTTCGACGGATCGCGGCTGCGTGTGGGGCCGGAGTCGGCCGGTGCCGTGCCGGGACCGGCCGCCTATCGCCGGGGCGGGCCTCTGACGGTGACCGACTGCAACGTCATGCTGGGCAAGCTTCGGCCCGACCAGTTCCCGGCGGTTTTCGGCCCGAACGGCGACCAGCCGCTTGATGCGGAGGCCGTGAAGACCGGGTTCGAAGCGTTGGCCGACGAGGTGTTTCGCGCGACGGGCCGCAAAACGACGCCGGAGGCCCTGGCGGAAGGCTTCATTACCATCGCCGTCCAGAACATGGCCGAGGCGATCAAGTCGGTCTCAATCCAGCGCGGCTATGACGTCACCCGCTATGTGCTGAACTGCTTCGGCGGTGCGGGCGGACAGCATGCCTGCCTGGTCGCAGATGCGCTCGGCATGACCCGCGTCATGCTCCATCCTTTCGCCGGCGTGCTGTCGGCCTACGGCATGGGCCTGGCCGAGGTGCGGGCCATCCGGCAGGCAACGGTAGCCGTTCCGCTGGAAGCTGCCGCCGACGCCGCCTTGGCTGAACGCGTCAAGGCGCTGGACCACCAGGCGCGCGGCGACCTGATCGCGCAGGGGTTCGCCGATGCCGCCCTGACGACCCTGATCCGCGCCGAAATCAAATTCGCTGGGTCCGACACCCCTGTGGTCGTTCCATTCGGCGCGGCGAACCAGATGCGTGCGGCCTTCGAGACCCTGCACCGGCTCCGGTTCGGCTTCTTCGCGGAGGACAAGGCCCTGATGGTCGAGACTCTGGAAGCCGAAGCTGTCGCGGCCTCCGGTCAGGTGCCGTCGGCTTTCATGGTCGGCGCACCGGGCCAGGCCCCGGACTCCCTGACGCGGGTCCCGGTGCACATGGCAGGCGCCGGCCACAATGCGCCCGTCTATCGCCGCGCTGACTTCGCACCGAACGCCGCGGTCGATGGACCCGCGATCATCCTCGAGGATACCGGCACCACCATAGTCGAACCCGGCTGGCGCGCTTCAGCGGACGCGGCCCGGAACCTGATCCTTGAGCGCACCGTCGCCCTCCCCGCCCGCACGGCCATGGGCACGGACGTCGATCCGATCATGCTGGAGGTGTTCAACAGCCGCTTCATGGCCTGCGCCGAACAGATGGGCGAGGCGCTGCGGGCCACGGCCTATTCCGTGAACATCAAGGAGCGGCTCGACTTCTCCTGCGCCATCTTCGACGCGACCGGCGCCCTGATCGCCAACGCCCCGCACATCCCGGTCCACCTAGGCTCGATGGGCGAGAGCATCCGCACGGTCATCGCTTCACGGGGCGGCTGCCTGGATGGACGCGGCATGCAGCGCGGCGACGTCTATATGCTGAATGCCCCCTACAACGGCGGCACCCACCTGCCCGATATCACCGTCATCATGCCGGTCTTCCTCGACGCCGACGACGCGCCCGCCTTCTTTGTCGCCTCGCGCGGCCATCACGCTGATGTCGGCGGGATCACTCCGGGTTCGATGCCCCCCGCCTCACGGACGGTCGAGGAGGAAGGCGTCCTGATCGACGACTTCTTGCTGATCGATGCGGGGCGGCTCCGGGACGTCGAGACCCGAGCCCTGTTCGCCTCGGGCCGCGATCCGTCGCGGAATGTCGATCAGAACATGGCCGACCTGAAAGCACAGGTCGCCTCCTGCGCCCGGGGCGGTGATGAGTTGACCCGGATGGTCGCTGAGTTCGGCCGGCCCGTGGTCGCCGCCTATATGGGCCACGTCCAGGACAATGCCGAAGAGGCCGTAAGGCGCGCCATCGCAGCGCTGAAGCCGGGATCGTTTGCCCTGGAGATGGACGACGGTGCCGTCATCCGGGTGCGGATCGATGTCGACCCCGAGGCCCGCAGCGCTGTCGTCGACTTCACCGGCACGAGCGACCAGCTGCCGAACAATTTCAATGCCCCACTATCGATCGCGCGGGCGGCGACCCTGTACGTCTTCCGCACGCTCGTGGACGACGCCATTCCGCTGAACGAAGGCTGTCTGAAGCCGATCCGGCTGATCGTGCCAGAGGGTTCGATGTTGAACCCGCGCTATCCGGCGGCCGTCGTGGCCGGAAACGTGGAGACCAGTCAGGCCGTGGTCGACTGCCTGTACGGCGCGCTCGGCGTGCTTGCGGCCAGCCAGGGGACGATGAACAATTTCACCTTCGGCGACGAGACGCGCCAGTATTACGAGACCATCGCCGGCGGCTCGGGCGCCGGACCCGGATTCGATGGAACCGCGGCGGTCCAGACCCATATGACCAACAGCCGTCTGACCGATCCCGAGGTGCTGGAGACGCGCTTCCCTGTGCTGCTGGAGGAATTCTCCATCCGGCGCGGCTCGGGCGGGGACGGGGCCAACCGGGGCGGCGACGGCGCGGTTCGCCGGGTGCGCTTCCTTGAACCGCTGACTGCAGCGATCCTGTCCAATCACCGGCGAACGGCCCCTTTCGGTCTGGCCGGCGGAGAAAGCGGGGCGGTCGGGGTCAACAGGGTCGAACGAGCCGATGGCTCTATCGAGCCGCTCGGTGCCACGGCCGAAGTGGAGATGGGCGTAGGCGACATCTTCGCCATCGAAACACCGGGCGGCGGCGGCTTCGGCGCGAAAAAGGCTTCCTGAACCGGGCGTTCGGCGCAACCATCGTCGAAGGGGGAGAATCCGATGCTCGTGCTTCTGGGAATAGCGGTCGTGGTCGCGGGCTTTGTCGCCCGGATCAATCCGCTGCTGGTCATATTGATCGCCGCCATCGTCACCGGCGTGACCGCCGCAATGGCGCCAGGGGTCGACGTCCGGGCGCTGGCGCAGGCGGGCGTGGACACGCTGGCGGCCTTCGGAGATGCGTTCAACGACAACCGGTATTTCCACATCACCTGGCTGATCCTGCCCGTCATTGGCTTGCTGGAGCGGGCGGGCCTGCAAGAGCGCGCCCGGATGCTTATTGCCCAGGTCAAGGCCGCCACGGCGGGACGCCTGCTGCTCAGCTATCTGTTCGTCCGCCAGGCCACCTCAGCGCTCGGACTGACCTCGCTCGGAGGCCACCCGCAGATGGTCCGGCCGCTCGTTGCGCCCATGGCCGAGGGAGCAGCCGAGGTCCAGGCGGGCGGCGACCTGCCCGACAGGATCCGCTTCCGCATCCGCGGCATGTCCGCCGCCACTGACAACATCGGCCTGTTCTTCGGCGAGGACATCTTCATCGCGATCGGTTCGATCGTGCTGATGGTCGGTTTCCTCGAACAGGCGGGGATCATCGTCGAACCGCTGCAGCTATCGGTCTGGGCCATCCCCACCGCCATCGCCGCCTTCGCCATCCATGGCGCGCGACTGCTGCTGTTTGATCGGGAGATTCGACGCGACCTCGCCGCGCGTGACGCGGAGGCGGGTCAATGATCACGCTTGAGCACGCCTACATCCTCGTTGGCCTGATGTTCCTGGCCTTCGCCATTCTGACCCTGCGTGACAACGAGCACCCGACGCGCATTCGCAGCGCCCTGTTCTGGGGCCTGATCGCGGCCTCGATGCTGTTCGGCTCCTGGCTGGGCGGACTTGGCAACGGCTTGTTGGTGCTGGCGCTCGTCGCTCTTGGAGGGCTGAAGAAGCTGGGCGTCGGACAGCCATCCACCACGACGCTGGAAGAGCGGCGCGAGAGCGCGGCGCGGCGACGCAACGCCCTGTTCATTCCGGCGCTGATCGTGCCCCTGATCGCCGTCGGCGGCACGCTTGCGGCGAAACACACGAGCTGGGGCGGCTGGCTGGTCTCATCGACCCAGACGACGCTGATCGCTCTGGGACTCGGCTGCGTCCTCGCGCTCGTCGCCGCCATGGCGTGGCTCCGCCCGCCCGTCATGGCACCGGTGCAGGAGGGACGGCGGCTGATGGATTCCATTGGCTGGGCCGCCCTGTTGCCGCAGATGCTCGCCTCGCTCGGTGCGGTCTTCCTCGCGGCGGATGTCGGCGGCGTGGTCGGGGAACTGGTCACACAGGCGGTTCCCATGAGCTCGCCCCTGCTGGCCGTGACGGCCTACTGCCTCGGCATGGCGCTTTTCACCATCATCATGGGCAACGCCTTCGCCGCCTTCCCGGTGATGACCGCCGCCATCGGTCTGCCGTTCGTGGTCGGCCAGTTCGGCGGTGATCCGGCCATCGTCTGCGCCATCGGCATGCTGGCCGGCTTCTGCGGCACGCTGATGACTCCGATGGCGGCCAATTTCAACGTCGTACCGGCCAATCTTCTGGAACTGCCTGACCGGAACTCAGCCCTGAACGGCGTCATCCGAGCCCAGCTTCCGACCGCCTTGATCCTGCTCGGAGTGAATATGGCGCTGATGTACTTCCTGGCCTTCCGGTTCTGACGATGACCCATACCCTCGACGCAGCGACTGCCTCGCGTTTCGCCGCCGCCGCCCTCGGCCATGTGACACGCGAGTACCCAAACAAGATGGATCACGTTCTGTTCGGGCCGGAAGACGTGCAGGGTCCGCGCGCCCTTCATCCGATCTTCTTCGGCAGTTTCGACTGGCATTCCTGCGTCCACGGCTGGTGGACCCTGTTCACCCTGGTGCGTCTCTATCCAGGCATGCCCGAGGCCGCCGCGATCCGCGCACTGGCCGACGAACTGTTCACGCCGGAAAACGTCGCCGTGGAAACCGCCTATCTGGATCGCCCGGGCAGCCGTGGCTTCGAGCGCCCCTACGGCTGGGCCTGGCTCCTGATGCTGGCCGCCGAGCTGGAGCGGCACGAGAGCGCTTATGCCGACACCCTGCGGCCGCTCTCTCAGGCCTTTGCCAGGCGGTTCAGGGGTTTCCTGCCGCTGGCCAGCTACCCGGTGCGGGTCGGGACCCACTACAACACGGCCTTCGCCCTCCGGCTGACGCTGGACTACGCCGAGCAGGTCGGGGACGACGGCGTCGCCGTCCTCTGCCGCGACCGCGCCCGCCTCTGGCATTCGGGCGACCGTGACTGTCAGGCGTGGGAGCCGTCGCAGGATGAGTTCCTGTCCCCTGCCCTGATGGAGGCCGCCCTGATGCGCCGCACGCTGGCGCCGGACGTGTTCGCCGGCTGGTTCAACGTTTTCCTGCCGCAGCTGTCAGAGCGCCAGCCCGCAACCCTGTTCCAGCCCGCCCGGGTCAGCGACCGGTCCGACGGCAAGATCGCCCATCTGGACGGCCTGAACCTGAGCCGGGCCTGGTGCTGGCGGGAAATAGCCTCGGCCCTGCCGGCAGATGATCCCCGGCGCCCGATCGTCCTTGAGGCCGCGGCGGTCCACCTCGATGCCGCCCTGCCCCATGTGACCGGCGACTATATGGGCGAGCACTGGCTCGCCAGTTTCGCCCTGCTGGCCCTGCTGGCGGAGCCGGACCGCTAAAGCGGGCCGCGGAACACGAACCATGCCCCGGCGACGATCAGGGCGAAACCGACCGCATGATTCATCGTGAGCTTCTCTCCGAGGAAGGTCACCGAGAAGACCGCGAACACAATCAGGGTAATGACCTCCTGCATCGTCTTCAGCTCGGCCGCGGAATAGACCTGATGGCCGATCCGGTTGGCGGGCACCGCCAGGCAGTATTCGAAGAAGGCGATGCCCCAGGCCACGATGACCACCAGCCACAGAGGCTTGGAGCCAAACTTCAAATGGCCGTACCAGGCGAGGGTCATGAAGATGTTCGACGCCGTCAGTAGCAGGATGGGCGCGATCTGGGCGAAGGAGAATGGCATGGCTGACCTGTCTTGACGTCGTCCGCCCTGCGCCAGCATAAGGGCCGCCCGTCAAGGCGGTGGCCGGCTTAGCTCAGTTGGTAGAGCGCCAGTTTTGTAAACTGGATGTCGCGGGTTCGATTCCTGCAGCCGGCACCATCCTGCTTCGCCCCAGGAGGCTTCGCAGGACCAGTCCGAGCGGATGAGGCGAAGCAGGTCGCTCCTACCCGCCGCCCATCGCCAACGCGATCCGATAGACAATCCAGGCTGCCAGATAGGCCAGGCCGAACATATAGACGACCATCACCCACATCCATTTCCACGAGTTCAGCTCACGCTTGACCACGCCCAGCGTCGCCACGCACTGGGGCGCAAAGACATACCAGGCGAGGAAGGCCAGACCCGTGGCCAGAGACCACTGCGCCGCCAGCGTCGCGCCCAGCAGGCTGGTCGCGCTCTCGGGATCGGCGACAGCATAGACGGTGCCCAGGGCAGCGACGGCGACTTCCCGAGCAGCCATGCCGGGCAC
>VFBG01000320.1 GCA_006515835.1 bacterium
ACTGTCCATCCGCGCCACGTTCGAGGCGAAGCAGCCCACGGCCACGCGCCCTTTCAGCCCCTTGATCAGATCAGCCAGCGCGGTCCGCACGTCGCCCTCGGACCCCGCCACCCCGTCGACGAAGACGTTGGTGCTGTCACACACCATCGCCAGCACGCCCTCGTCGCCGAGGCGCTTGATAGTGTCGACGTCGGTGCGCTCGCCCACGACCGGATCGTTGTCCAGTTTCCAATCGCCGGTGTGCAGGATGACGCCCAGCGGCGTCTTGATGGCCAGGCCGTTCGGCTCGGCGATCGAGTGGGTGATGGTCACCATCTCGACCTCGAACGGGCCCAGATGGATAGTGCCGCCCAGCGGCACCTCGTGCAGCTTCACCTGATCCAGAATGCCGGCGTCGCGCAGCTTCTCGCGGATCAGATAGGCGGTGAACGGCGTGGCATACAGCGGTGCCTTGATGCGCGGCCACAGCCAGCCAAGCGCGCCGATATGGTCCTCGTGCGCATGGGTCAGGACGATGCCGATGATCTCTTCGCCTTCCAGGAAGACGGGGTCCGGCACGATGATGTCGACGCCGGGCGTCGAGGGATCGCCGAAAGACGAGTTCGTTTTCAGTGTTCTTGTTTTTGGTCATTCACTCATATGGGTATTGCGGTGCCAGATTTCGAGCAGGCCGCGAATGGTCAGGTCCGGGTCGAACCGGTCGATGGATGTTGTTGCGCCTTCAAACAGGCTGGCGACGCCGCCGGTTCCGATCACCGTCATGGGCTTGCCCCACTCGTCCTTGATGCGCGCCACCAGCCCATCAATCAGGGCGATGTAGCCCCAGAAGACGCCGGACTGCATGTTCGAGACGGTGTCCTTGCCGATTACCCTCTCGGGTTTCTGGATGGCGATTCGCGGCAGCATGGCCGCCGCCTCGTGCAGGGCCTGAAGGCTCAGGTTCACACCCGGCGCGATGATGCCACCCTCGAACGCCCCATCGGCGGCTATGACGTCGAACGTCGTGGCCGTGCCGCTGTCGATGACGATCAGGTCGCCCGGATAGACCAGATGAGCCCCGATGGCGTTGACCAGCCGGTCGGCGCCCGCCTCGCTGGGCTTCAGGATCCGCGCCGTCATCCCCAGCTTCACGCCCGGG
>VFBG01000321.1 GCA_006515835.1 bacterium
CCAGGCGGCCGGCGAGCACCTGGCCCAGCAGGTAGCCGCTGCGGTAATCCTCGGCGGTCAGGATGTTGCCGTCTTCCCAAACGTCGTCCGTGTAGCTGGTCGGGTCGCCGAGCGCGCCCGAGGCGAACATCGTGCCGCCGTTGGCTTCGACGTGCCAGCTGGTGAGCGTGCCGCCGTGATAGGCGCCGTCGCCGCCGATCCAGCCCGGCATATAGCCGGCATAGCCCGCGACGCTGCGGCCTTCAAGCAGGCTGGCACCGTCCACCCGCGCCCAGGCCAGGATCGACACCCCGGTACACAGGGCGGCGACGTACTTGTCTTGATCGACGAAGTCGTTGATGAGCTGATTGACGGCCGTGCGAACCTCGCCCGTGCCGTTGTAGGCTGGGTTGGCATAGGTGCCTTCAAAGGCATACTGATATTGCGAGGCGCCCCAACCGCCGACAAACATGACGGCCGAATAGCGCGAAGCGTCCACGTCGGCCAGCGCGAAGTCGGGCGTCACCAGGCCGCCGTCAGCGCCATGGCCCGAACCGAAATGGGGGACGCACACGTCCAGCGTGGCGGCGGCCACCTCGACCGTATAGCCGCACCAGGGCGGGCAGCACGTCGGCCGTCATCAACTCGCGCACTTCGAGGAGTTCGACTGCCAGGCGGGTGCGCTGGCGCTGCGGTTGACCGAAGCGACGATCCGCCCCGGACCAGGACCGGCACCAGCTCTTCAGGCCGTTGAAAATCGAGTGTTGTTTCAGCATGGATCAGTGCCTCTGGAAGAAGGAATGAATGTCGTTCCACCAGTGACTCGTCAAACGGCCTTCGGAGGGGACAGCGCCGTGCGGATTTTTTTCGAGCGACGAGGGCAGTTTGACACCTCCGGCTGGCGTGCTATTCTTTTCGTTGATTTGCCTACACCGGCGGCTCATGCCGGCCGGCTTGCCCGTCCGAGGTGGCCATGTTTCCCGAAGATGCCGTCACGGAATGGATCGCCGGGCTGAAAGACG
>VFBG01000025.1 GCA_006515835.1 bacterium
ATCACGTTCTGGCTGACCGTCTGATAGGTGTGGGCCGTCGAGGACAGGCGCAGGCGCACGGTCTCGCCCATGGCGATCAGACGCGAGACCGTGTCGGCGTCCGGCGCGGCCAGGGCGAAGCCCGGCAGGGGCACGACCCCATCGACATAACGGGTGGTGCCGGTGTGCGGCATGCGGTGCTCGTCCGAACCGACCGAGCGCATGATGAAGGCCACGGCTCCCTTGGCTGCGGCGGCGGCGGGGCCGGCACCCCGGATGCGCGTCAGCGGGCCATAGCCCGAGCCGTCCTGCATCCGCACCATCTGGCCGGCGTCGACATAGGCAATCTTGCCGGTCAGCGATCCGGCCGGGGCGGCGTTCAGCGCCTCGAGGCTGTCGAACCGCACGACATCGGCCTCGATCACCCCATTGGTACCCGGCGAATGGCCGAGCGCGGCGAGCACCAGACGCTGCGGCCGGGTGCCGACGATCGAGCCGCTCTCCTCGCCCCGCTCCCAGCCGACCAGCGGGAACTGTTCGATCCGCACATTCTGGAAGCCCTGGCCCCGCATGTAGTCCGCCGCCCAGGCCGAGGCGTCCTGCTCGGACTTCGACCCCGCCGGCCGCGCGCCGAAGCGGGTGGTCAGTTGGGTGACGTAGTCCATGGCGATGTTCTGATTCAGCGCCGCGTCGCGGATGGTCTCGGCCCGCGCAATGGTCGCGGCGTCCTGCGCTGCGGCGGGGGCCGCGGCGAGGGTCAGGGCCAGGGCGCTGGCGGCGAGAAGACGAACGGACAGGCGCATGATGGCTCCGGGACTCATAAGGTGCCGGAACCTGAACCCTGCGGAGGGAGCGAACAAGCGGTCCGCGTCAGAGTTTTTTCGACGGCGCCATAAGCGCCGGCAGACCTACTCGCCCTTGACCCAGGCCTCGACCGGACCCTGCAGCTTGACGGTCAGGGCCTTGCCGCGGCGATCGACGCGGTTGCCGACGGCCAGACGGACCCAGCCTTCCGAGATGCAGTATTCCTCGACATTTGTCTTTTCCTCGCCCTTGAAGCGGACGCCGATCCCCTTTGCCAGCAGGTCGGCGTCGTGGAACGGGCTGTCGGGATCGACGCAGAGGCGGTCGGGAAGATCGGTCATGGCGAGAAGGCCCGGAAAACAGGAGAAGGCGCGGGCTTTAGCCGAGGACGGCGTCCGCTCCAAGAGCGCTTGACCTGACGCCGCGTCAATCGGTTAGGTTCGTTGCGAATAACTACGGACGTCAGATGCGCGACCCCGTCATCCGCGACTTCATCGCCGAAGCCTCCGACGGCTATCCCTTGTCGATGCGGCTGGTCTCCGCCGAGGCGCCGGCGGTCGCCGTTCTGGTCAGCTCGGGGACCGGCTTTCCCAAAGGCTTCTACGACCGCTTCGCCCGCCACCTGGCGGCGCGCGGCGCGGCGGTCCTGACCTATGATTTCCGCGGCATCGCCGGCTCGCGGCCCGAGGATCTGGCGGCCCTGCAGATGGACTATCCCGACTGGGGCCGGCTCGACATGCCCGCCGCGCTCGACGCCCTGATCGCGGCGGTGCCGGGCCTGCCGGTCGTCCATGTCGGCCACAGCGTCGGCGGGCATTTCCTCGGCTTCATGCCCAACCACCACCGCATTGACCGTCACGCCTTCGTGTCGGTCGGCAGCGGCTACTGGGGCCGGCACCACCGGTCCTACAATCCGCTGGAGTTGTTCTTCTGGCTCGGCTTCGGCCCGCTCAGCCTGATGCGCCACGGCTATATCAAGGGCGGCGGCCTGTGGGCCGGGACCGACCTGCCGGCGGGCGTCTGGAAGACCTGGCGGCGCTGGTGCCTGAAAGAACCCTATTTCCTCCACGAACTGAACGACCGGCTTCAACCGCACCATTTCGAGGCCGTGACCGCGCCGATCCGCTCATGGGTCTTCACCGACGACCCGATCGCCACGCCCGTGACCTCGCCCATCCTGCTGCAGGTCTATCCCAACGCCCCGCGTGAAGTCGTGGTCCGCGCCCCGGCCGACTTCGGCGCGGCGCGCATCGGCCACGAGGGTGCCTTCCGCAAGGGACTGGAGCCTTTGTGGGACGAGATGTTCGACTGGCTGGTTGATCCACCGGCTGCGGTCCCCAGTTAAGCCGCTTCCCCCGCCGGAGCCTCCCATGACCGACCAGCCCGCCATCACCGTCGACGGCCACGCCATTCCCTTGCTCGGCTTCGGCACATGGAACCTGACGCCGGAGGTCGCCCGGACCATGGTCGCCGAGGCCCTGCGTATCGGCTATCGCCACATCGACACAGCCTGGATCTATCACAACGAGGCCGCCGTCGGAGACGGAATCCGCGACGCCATCGCCGCCGGCCATGTCGCCCGCGAGGACATCTGGCTGACCACCAAGATCTGGGTCGCCCATTTCGACCGCGAGGGCCTGCTGAAACAGGCGCGGGAAAGTGTCGCCAGCCTTGGCTTCACGCCCGACCTGCTGCTGCTGCACTGGCCGAAGACGGAGCCGTCCTTCGCCGAGACGCTGGACGCCCTGAACGAGGCGAAGGACCTGGGCCTGACCCGCACCATCGGCCTGTCCAACTTCCCCTCTGCCGAATTCCGCGAGGCCCAGGCCCTGTCGAAGGCCACGCTGGTCACCAACCAGGTCGAATACCACCCCTACCTCAAGCTCTCGAAACTGCTCGAAACCGCGAAGGACCTCGGCTCGTCCATCACCGCATGGTCGCCGCTGGCCCAGGGCAATATCGCTGATGACGCCACCCTGATCGAGATCGGCAAGGCGCACGGCAAGACGCCCGGACAGGTGACCCTGCGCTGGCTGATCCAGCAGGACGTCATCGCCATCCCGCGTACGTCAAAGGTCAGCCGCGCCGAAGAGAGCTTCGACATCTTCGACTTTGCACTGTCGTCCGAGGAGATGGACCGTATCCACGCCCTCGCCCGTCCCGACGGCCGCCTCGGCGACTGGCTCGACAAGGCGTTCAACTGGGACGAAGAATGGGCCTGACACTCCGGCGCTGATCGGAGATCAGGAGGACGCCTATGGGTTCGGTGCTGGGTTTTCCCGGCGTCGATCCGCTCGACGCAGCGGTCGGCGCGAGGCTGAAGCGGTGGCGCGAGACGCGCGGCATGGCCGTCGATGATCTCGCTGCCCTGCTCCATATCTCCGCAGAAGAGGCGCGCCGGGCCGAGGCGGGCCGCGCCCACCTGACCACCGCACAGATCGGTGCCGCGACCAGCGCCCTGCACCTGCCGCTTTGGGCGCTGGTGTCTGATACGCGGGCCTACTGATGGACCGCTCACGCGCCGCCCTCGCCTGGCGGGCCGTGTTCGCCGCCGTCGGCTGGGCCGCTCTCTGGCTTCAGTACGGTCTGATGATCTCCGGCCAGCCCGCCGCCGAGGTCGCCACGCGCACGCTGAATTTCTTCAGCTTCTTCACCATCCTGACCAATCTGCTGGTCGCCGTCGCCCTGACCCTGCCCGTTATCGGTGCCGGTACGCGTCCGGGCCGATGGGCCGCGTCCGAAGGCATTCGCGCCGGCGTGACCATGTACGCCGTGGTCGTGGGGCTGGTGTATCACTTCCTGCTGCACGCCACCTGGAACCCGCAGGGCTGGTCGTATGTGGCCAATATCGCCCTTCACTACGTCATGCCGACGGCCATCCTGATCGACTGGCTGGCGTTCACGCCGAACGGCCGGCTGCGTTGGGTCGACGCCGGCAAATGGCTGGCCTTTCCGCTGATCTACGGCGGCTGGACGCTGCTGCACGGGGCATTGAGCGGCTGGTACCCCTACTGGTTCATCGACGCGGGCGAGCTTGGCCTTGGCCGGACCCTGCTCAACTTCGGCGGGCTGCTGGCCTTCTTCGGCGTCATCGGACTGATCGTCGTGGCGATCGACCGCACCCTGGGACGGCGTGACAGGACGGCCGCGTCCGCCTAATCCAGATGCTCTGACGGAGCGTCCTGAATTGGCCTACAAATCCCTGCGCGACTTCATGGCCATGCTGGAGGCCGAGGGCGAACTCGTTCGCGTCTCTGAGCCCGTCTCGACCCATCTCGAGATGACCGAGATCCAGACCCGGCTGCTGCGCAACGGCGGCCCGGCGGTCCTGTTCGAAAAGCCTGTCATGCCCGACGGTTCGATCAGCCCCATACCCTGCCTCGCCAATCTGTTCGGCACGGTGAAGCGCGTCGCCATGGGCGTGACCATGGAAAAGAAGGTTCGTACGACGGCCGCCGAACTGCGCGAGGTCGGCGAACTGCTGGCCTTCCTGCGCAATCCGACCCCGCCGCGCGGCCTGTCGGACGCCATGGAGATGCTGCCGCTGGCCCAGACCGTCATGTCAATGCGGCCTAAAATCGTGAAGACCGCGCCGGTCCAGCAGGTCGTCCTCAAGGGCGACCAGATCGACCTGACCAGCCTGCCAGTCCAGGGCTGCTGGCCCGGCGAGCCGGCACCGCTGATCACCTGGGGCCTCGTCGTCACCAAGGGGCCGTCCGAGGACCGCGAGGACGACTTCAACCTCGGCATCTACCGGATGCAGGTGCTGGGCAAGGACAAGGCGATCATGCGCTGGCTGGCCCACCGCGGCGGGGCACAGCACTACGCCCGGCACAAGAAGGCCGGGAAGAAAGGCCCCCTGCCCTGCGCCGTCGTGCTCGGCGCCGATCCGGGCACCATCCTGGCCGCCGTGACGCCGGTGCCGGACACCCTGTCGGAATACCAATTCGCCGGCCTGCTGCGGGGTGCCAAGGCCGAACTGGTCCCGTGCAAGACCATCCCCCTGATGGTCCCCGCCAATGCCGAGATCGTTCTCGAGGGCCACGTCCTGTTCGACGAGCACGCGCCCGAGGGCCCCTACGGCGACCACACCGGCTACTACAACTCGGTCGAGACCTTCCCGGTGTTTCAGGTGACGGCCATTACGATGCGCCGCGACCCCATCTATCTGACCACCTTCACCGGCCGCCCGCCGGACGAGCCTTCGGTGCTGGGCGAGGCGCTGAACGAGGTCTTCATCCCCCTCCTGCGCGCGCAGTTCCCCGAGATCACCGACTTCTGGCTGCCGCCCGAGGGCTGCAGCTACCGCATCGCCGTGGTGTCGATGAAGAAGGCCTATCCCGGCCACGCCAAGCGCGTGATGCTGGGCGTCTGGAGCTATCTGCGCCAGTTCATGTACACGAAGTGGGTCATCGTCGTGGACGACGACATCGACGCCCGCGACTGGAAGCAGGTCATGTGGGCCATCTCCACCAAGATGGACCCGGCGCGCGACATCACCGTCATCGAGAACACCCCGATCGACTACCTCGACTTCGCCAGTCCCGAGAGCGGCCTCGGTTCCAAGATAGGCCTCGACGCGACCGACAAATGGCCGCCCGAGACGAAGCGCGAATGGGGCGAGGAGATCCGCATGGATGAGGCGGTGGTGGAGCGGGTGTCAGAGATTTGGGGCACGCTCGGATTGCCGGGTGACGGAAAGCCGATCTGGAAATAGCGGCGTTTCATTTCCTTCAGCGATTGTGTCTGAAAAGCGCTTCACAAATGACAGAACTGTAACCTAGGGTCAGCGCTTCGCGTTCCTCCCCAGACTTGAGGCCTGTAATGAAGCTTCCGCTGATCGCCCTGCTTGCCGTTGTGCTTGCCGCGCCCGTTGTAACCGTCCCGACCGCCGCCGACGCCCAGGTGCGGGTCGGCAGCGGCGCCCGCCGCGATCCACCCCGTCGGGTCCGTCCGCCGGCACCGCGCCTGACCGAGGCGGAAGAAGACCGGATGTGGGACGCCCAGACCGAGATCAACAATCTCGACACCCAGATCGCCGCAGTGAACGCTCTTGCTGCGGCAGCGGGGGGCGCGACGCCCGAGCATCAGGCGACGCTCGCCGACCTGAACACCCGTCGCACCGCCGAGCAGGCGGTCTATGACCGTCTTCAGGCCAAGCTGAACCGCTGACGTTTCAGTCCCGATAGAGTCGCGCCGTTCGCGCAGCGGCTGCGCGCATGGCGTCTCTCAGGTCTGCCGGGGCCAGAACCTCGGCTTCCGGGCCCAGTCGGAGGAAGTCGGTCGCGGCGTGCGCGACCGACTCGATCGGCACCGTTACCTCGACCCAGCCGTCGTCCGCATCCATGCCGGTGGCGGCTTCGGCAGCAATACGCGCCTGTTCGGCCCCCAGCTTCGCCAGCAGTTTCAGGCCTGCACTCGACAGCCGAAGCGTTGCGGTCCCGGTGAAGATGTCCGCCTCGAACCGTCGCGACGTCTCCGCCCACCAGGCCGCCAGGTCGAACCCTGCCGGTCGCTCGAACGTCGCCTCGCTGACGGTCAGGTCCAGAATGTTGGAGACGCGATAGGTGCGCGGCTCCCGCCGCCCCTCGACGGCCCGCGCCGCCAGATACCAGAGCCCCGCCTTCAGGATCAGGCCGAGCGGCTCGAGTTCGCGCGCCACCTGCCCCTTCCAGCTCTCGTAGCGCACCGAAATGCGCCGGCTGTTCCAGACGGCCTGGGCGATGACGGGCAGACGTTCGGCCTCGTCGGTGGTCTGGTACCAGCCGACCGGGTCGAGATGGAACCGCCCGGCCAGCCGTTCCGCCGCGGCCTGTCTTTCCGGGGGCAGCGCAGCCAGCAGCTTCAGCTGCATGGTCGTCACCGCTCCGGAGAAGCCCATCTGCGCCGCCGGACCGGACAGGCCGCCGAGGAACAGCGTCTCGGCCTCGGCGTCGGTCAGGCCGGTCAGCCGGGTGCGGTAGCCGTCCATCAGCTGGAACCCGCCGGACCGGCCGCGATCCGCATAGACCGGCGCGCCGGCGGCGCTCAGCTGATCGATGTCGCGATAGATGGTGCGGACCGACACCTCGAACTCGGCAGCCAGCGTCTCGGCCGTCATCCGCCCCCGGGTCTGGAGCAGCAGCAGGATCGAAAGCAGTCGGCTGGCGCGCATTTTTCGACAGTAGCCGATTTATCCTGACAACAGGTGTCAGTTTATGCGGCCTATGGCTCTGCGGCGTTCACGACAAGGAGCCGCCATGTCCGCCCAACCCCTCGATGCCCTGCCCGAACTCCATGATTTCGACTTCATCCACGGCCGCTGGATCGTCGCCAACCGGCGGCTTCAGACCCTCGGCGTCGGCTCGGACGACTGGGACGAATTCCCCTCGACCTCCTGGTGCGAGCCGCGGCTGGACGGTCTGGCGAACATCGAGCAGATCGACTGCCCCGCGCGCGGCTGGACCGGCATGGCGGTGCGATCCTTCGACATCCCCTCCCGCGAATGGGTCATCTACTGGATCAGCAGCCAGAACGGCGTGCTGCAGCCGCCCGTGCGGGGCCGGTTCGGTGCAGGCGGATGCACCCTCGAGGGCCCGGATCGCCACAACGGCCGCCCCCTCATCGCGCGCTACATCTGGTCGGACATCACCCCCAACAGCGCCCGCTGGACCCAGCGGTTCTCGTTCGACGATGGTGCCACCTGGGAGACCAACTGGGTCATGGATTTCCGGAGGCAGGCATGAGGCTGAACATCTTCGAGCTGCGCCAGTATGCGATGAAGCCCGGTCGCCGGGACGCGCTGATCACACTGTTCGAACGCGAGTTCGTCGAGACCCAGGAGGCGGCCGGCATCCGGCTGATCGGCCTGTTCCGTGACCTCGACCGGCCCGACCGGTTCGTCTGGATGCGCGGCTATCCTGATCAGGCCGCCCGCAGGCCGGCGCTCGACGCTTTCTACAACTCCGGCCACTGGTTCGCCCACCGGAGCGCGACCAACGCCACCATGACCAGTTCCGACGATGTGCTCCTGCTGCGCCCCCTGTCGCCCGCGCTGGCGCCGGACGTTTCCGCCCCCATCCCGACCGGCGAACAGCCGGGCCACGGCGTCGTGGTTCTGGGCGTCCACCGGCTCGACGGACCCAACGACCCGCTGGCGACGGCGTTCGAGGCAGCCTGTGCGGACGCCCTTGCCGAAGCCGGGCTGGCGGTCGAGACAGCCGGTATCACCGACCCGACCCCCAACACCTTTCCGCGCCACCCGGTGCGCGAGGGCGAGTGGGTGCTGGTCTGGCTGTCGCGCCACCCGGACCCGGACGCCGCAGACGCCGCCTTGGTCCGCGCCCGCGCCGACCCGCGTCTCGCGCCCCTGTTCGCCACAGCGATCCAGCTCATGCGCCTGCAGCCCACCCCCCGCTCACGGCTGCAGGGATGCCCGCTGATTGCGGGGTGACGGCGACCTGATTCCCTCCCTAGGGTCGATCGGGGCAGGGTGGGGACCGTCGTGAGCGCATTCGAGTTCTTCTTCAGCTTCTACGGCCTGTTGCTGGGCCTGTCGGTGGCCGAGCTGGTGGGCGGGTTTTCACGGCTGCTCCATGAGCGGCATCGCATCCGCTTCGGCTGGCTGACCCCGCTCCTTGCCCTTTTCGTCGCGCTCGATCTGGCCACCTTCTGGGTCCAGGCCTGGCGGTTCTTTCGAGGTGCCCCCTTCAATCCGGCCCTGCTGCTGATCGGTCTGATCATCGCTTCGACCTTCTATGTGGCGGCCAGCGTGACCTTCCCGCGCGTCACCGCCGAGGGCGTCGAGACACGCATCGATCTGGACCACCACTTCTGGGCCCACCGGCGCGTAGTCTTCGGCTGCGTGCTCGCGGCAAACGCCATGGTCTGGCTGCTTCTGGCCCTGCTGGGACTGGTGGATCCCGCGTGGGCCGCGCTCTGGACGCCGCGGGTGGTCATCGGGCTTTGCCTCTTCGCCGTGTGCACGGCAACGGCGGCTTTCGCGCCATATAAGCGCCTGGTCACAGCCGCCTTGCTGGTCGTCCTCGCCTATACACTTTGGAACATGGTGCGCGCCGGTGCCTCGCTTGTCGCCTCGGGTGCCTGGTCACCGGCCACAGGCGGCTGAGGCTTGCCAGACGGTCTGGATCGTCCGACGAAGGGCCATGCGCCCCATCCTGTTTTCCGCGGCCCTCGCCGCCCTTGTCAGTTGCTTCAGCCCCGCCATGTCCCAGACTGCCCCGCCGACCGTCCCGAACGCCGCGCCCTGGGACCAGCCCTTCCTGCCGCCGGCCCCCGCATGGGACGGTGCCAGCCGCGCCCTGCTGCGCGACGCCTCGGACCCGTGGGTCACAGCGTTCGAGGCCGACGCCGAACATGACGAAAGCCCGAACTACGCCGACACCCGCGCCTGGTTCGACCGGCTGGACGCCGCCTCGGACCTGATCCGCATCGAACAGTTCGGCGTCTCGCCCGAGGGTCGGCCGATCTATGCCGTCATCGCCTCGAAGGACGGCGCAGCCTTCGATCCGTCCAAGCCCGTGCTGCTGGCCCAGGCCGGCATCCATCCGGGCGAGATCGACGGCAAGGACGCGGGCATGATGCTGCTCCGCGACATCGCCTTCAACGGCAAGGACGCGCTGCTGGACCGGGTCAATCTGATCCTGATCCCCATCCTGTCGGTCGACGGCCACGAACGGGCATCAGCCTACAGCCGCCCCAACCAGCGCGGGCCCCGCATCCAGGGCTGGCGCAATACGGCGACCAACCAGAACCTCAACCGCGACTATCTGAAACTGGACCAGCCCGAGATGCGGGCCGTGCGCGGTCTGGTGCTCAAGTACCGGCCGGACCTCTACGTCGACATCCACGTCACCGACGGCATGGATTACCAGTACGACGTCACCTACGGCTACAACGGCGAGAACGGCGTCTGGTCCCGCAGCCCCGCCACGGCCCGCTGGCTGGACGACACCTTCAAGCCAGCGATCAACGCGGCGCTCGAAGCCGAGGGCCACATCCCCGGCGAACTGGTCTTCGGCATCGACGCCGATCCCCGCGCCGGCCTGTCCGACGGCGGTCTCGGCGAGCGTTTCTCCAACGGCTGGGGCTCGGCCGCCCACGTCCCGACCATCCTGATCGAGAACCACAGCCTCAAGCCCTACGAACAGCGCGTGCTCGGGACCTACGTCTTCCTCGAGGCCGCGATGCGCCGTCTGGCTGCGGACGGTCCGGCCCTGCGCACGGCCATCGCCGCAGACACCGCCCTGCGGCCGGCTGAAATCCCGGCGAATTTCGCCCCGGATCCGACTCCCGCCTACACCCGGACCTTCAAGGGCATCCGCTACGAGATGTACGACAGCCCCGCCTCGGGCCGTCAGGAGATCCGCTGGCTGGGCGTGGCCGATCCCGAACCCTGGTCCCTGCCCTTCTACGGCTCGCGACCGACCCTGACACTGGCGCGCCCCGAGGCCTATTGGGTGCCGTCCTACCGGACGGACATCATCGAACGCCTGCGCCTGCACGGCGTACGGATGGAGACGCTGACCGCGGCCCGCACGGTCAATATCGACATGTTGCGCCTCGTCGAGCCAAAGCTGGCGACCCGCGCCAATGAGGGCCACGTCGGCGTCACCGTCACGGGCGTGACGCCCGAACGGCGCGACTGGACCTTCCCCGCCGGTTCGGTCCGCGTGCCCACCGACCAGCCGCTCGGCGACATCGTGGTCCTGCTACTGGAGCCCCAGTCCTCCGAGAGCTTCTTCGCCTGGGGCATGTTCCCCGAGGTGCTCAGCCGCGTCGAATACATCGAGGGCGACGCCATCGCCCCCCTCGCCGAAGCGATGATGGCGGCCGACCCCGCCCTCAAGGCCGTGTTCGAGGCGAAACTGGCGGCAGAGCCGGAGTTCGCGGCCAACGGCGACGCGCGTTTGCAATGGTTCTATGAGCGAACCCCGTTCTATGATGACCATTACCGGCTCTATCCGGTGGGGCGAGAAAACTGATGGCGATCTTCGAAACGATGTCAGCCCTGCACGCCGCGGCGCTGTGGAGCGGCCTGTCGATCCTGCTGCTGGTGGTCCTGTCGCCTTCGGCAATGCGGCGGAATACATTCCCCCCTACCTCGCCATCCTGATTCTTCTGGCGCTGCTCGACTTCCAGCCCGTCTGGATCCACGCCGTGGGCGGTGCCATGCTGTTGGGACGCGTGCTTCATGCCTGGGGCCTCAGCCAGACGAAACAGCCGTCGTTCGGCCGGATGTCGGGGATGATCCTGACCCAGCTGGCGCTGATTGGCGGTGCCGGAGCCCTGATCGGCTGCGCCTTCGGCGCCTTCTGACGCCCCTGCCGTTGCGCGGAACCGTCCGCCCGGCCATATCGGGGCATGCCTGACCGTAGCGCGTCCGCCGCCTCTCCCGACATCCTGCCCGATCTGGTCGCCGCCGCCCTGAGGGCCGGGGCCGACGCCGCCGAGGCCGTATCGGCCGAGCGCGCCTCCCTGTCCGTGGGCGTCCGCAACGGCGCACTTGAGGATGTAGAGCGCGAGGAAAGCCGCGACCTCGGCCTGCGCGTCTTCATCGGCCGGCGTCAGGCGACTGTCTCTGCCTCTGACCTGTCCGATTCCACCCGCGCCCGGCTGGTCGAACGCGCCGTGGCCATGGCCCGGCTCGCGCCCGAAGACCCGTATGCCGGCCTCGCCCCGCAGGACCGCCTGGCACGCGGCCCATTTGCCGACCTCGACCTGTTCGATCCAGCCGAGCGCAGCGCTGCCGAGCTCGAGGCCATGGCTGCCGAGACCGAAGCCGTTGCCCTCGCCGTACCCGGTGTCGCCAAATCCGAAGGCGGCCATGCCTCGGCCTCGTCCAGCCGCTGGCGGCTGGTCACCTCGCACGGCTTCGACGGTGCCTATCACGGCTCTGCCTTCTCGCTGGGGGTCGGCGTGATCGCCGAGAAGGACGGGGCCATGGAACGCGGCGGCGAGCACCGCGCGGTCCGCCACCTGTCCGACCTGCCGTCCGCCGCATCGATCGGCGGCTACGCCGGCCGCCGCGCCGTGGCCCGCACCGGGCCGCGCAAGATCGACTCGACCACCGCCCCAGTGATCTTCGAGAACCGGATCGCGACCCAGGTCATCTCGCCCATCCTCGGCGCCATCTCCGGCCCCTCGATCGCCCGCGGCACCTCCTTCCTCAAGGACCGTCTCGGCCAGCGTATCCTGCCCGCCGGGGTCGATCTGATCGACGATCCCTTCCGTGTCCGCGGGCTCGGCTCCCAGGATGGCGTCCTGACCACATGGCTGCTGAACAGCGCCGCCGCCGCCCAGCTGGGCCTCGCCTCGACCGGCCACGCCTCGCGCGGCCTCGCCGGCCCGCCGGGGGTCTCGACCCACAACCTGCATCTGGAACCCGGCGAGCGCGACCTCAACGGACTGATGGCCGACGCCGGACCCGGCCTGCTGGTCACCTCGATGTTCGGTCCTTCGCTGAACGCCAACAACGGCGACTGGTCGGCGGGCGTCTCGGGCTTCTGGTTCGAAAACGGCGAGATCGTATGGCCCGTCAGCGGCGTCACCGTTGCGGGCAATCTCGCCGACCTCTGGACCCGGCTGGAACGCGGTTCGGACCTGGAGTTCCGCAGCAGTTTCAACAGCCCGTCGCTGATGTTCGACGGCGTCGCCATCGCCGGCAAATGACCGATCTGGCCGCCGACCTCGACCTGATCCGGGACGCGGCCGAGGCGGCCGGGCGGCTGGCGCTCGCGGAACGCGATGCCGGGCTGAAGGTCTGGTCCAAGTCCGGCGGCTCCCCCGTCACCTCGGCCGACATGGCCGTCGACCAGCTGCTCAAGGACACCCTCCTGTCGGCCCGGCCAGACCACGGCTGGCTGTCGGAAGAGACCACGGACAACGCCGACCGCCTCTCGAACCGCCGCATCTTCGTGGTCGATCCGATCGACGGCACCGTCGCCTATATGAAGGGCAAGCCGTGGTGGTGCATTCCCATCGCCATCGTCGAGGACGGCCGCCCCGTCGCAGCCGTGATCCACGCCCCGGCGCTGGGCGAGACCTTCACCGCCACCCTCGGCGGCGGGGCCTCGTTACAGGGCCGCCCGATCACCGCCTCTGACACCACCGACCTCGACGACGCCTCCGTCCTGGCCGACGCCCGGCTGATCGAGGGGCCGCACTGGATCGAGCCATGGCCCGCCATGCGGTTCGAGAAGCGCAACGCCATCGCCTACCGCATGGCCCTCGTCGCCGCCGGGGCCTTCGACGCCGCCATCAACCTCGCGCCCAAGTGGGACTGGGACGTCTGCGCCGGCGCCCTGATCGTCGAGGAGGCCGGCGGCCGGGTCAGCGACCACCACGGCCACGCCTGGCGCTTCAACCAGGCCGACCCGCGGCAGAACAGCCTTGTCTGCAGCGCGCCGGCGCTTCACCCGTTGATCGTGCGGCGCACAGCGCCTATTCCGCTGGCGCCCCGCTAGCTCCTCCTCATCCGGACGCCCCATGACCGCTGAAACCGACCAGCTTCTCCACCTCGTCATCGGCGGCGAATTGCGCCACCTCGACGCCCCGGTGTTCCGCGACCTGTCCAAGGTCGAGTTCGTCGGTGCCTTCCCCAACTATGAAGAGGCCCGCAAGGCCTGGAAGGCCCGCGCCCAGGCCACGGTCGACAACGCGCACATGCGGTTCTTCATCCTGCACGCTCATCGGATGATTGACCCACGCGGCGACGCGCACAGCCACTGAATGCGGAACCGGGCCTCGGCCCGGCGCGCTTTCAGGCCTATGGTGCCTTTCCACCCAGCAGGATTCCGCTCTTGACCCTCTTTGGCCGAACCCTTGACGGAACGGAGATCGCCTCTCTCGTCTCGATGCTGTTGGTGCTGGTCCTGTGGATCAGCGTCTGGCGCGGCGATCGCCGCGAATCGCAATGGTTCAAGACCTGGAACGCCGAACGCAAGGCGCGCCGCGACGCAGAGATCGCCGGGGAAGGCGGCACGCCAGCGCCGCCGGCTGAAAAGGGCGAGTCCCGCGGCCCCTGGGGTTGACGCCTACTCCCGCCGCAGCAGCTTGTCGGTCAGGATCGTGCCCCACCAACCGGCCTTGAACTCGGCCCTGATCGCCTTCGGGTCATAGGCGTCGCTGTCGATCCAGTCGATGAAGCTGACTCCCGTCGGCTCCACCTCGTTGAGGTATTTCTCCAGCGTATAGTCCAGCACGCCCGTCAGCCCCTCGCGGTGGTGAAGATATCGCTTGGACAGCTGTTCGATGGCGACCGACATCGGCTCGCCCAGATGGAAATGGCGATAGAAGACCGCCATCATCCCGGCCCGGTCCGCCCCCGACTTGCAGTGGATCAGCACCGGATACTGGACCGTCCGGAACAACTCCCGCGCCCGGTGCACCCGGTCCGGCTGCGGCGGATCGCGAGAATCCAGCGGCGCGTCGATCAGGGTCAGGCCCAGCCGTTCGCAGGCGTCCTTCTCCAGCGCATAATAGGCCTCATCCCGCGCGCCGCGCAGGTTGATCACTGTCTTGATGCCCTTGGACTTCCAGTAGGCCAGTTGCCGTGGCGAAGGCTGGTTGGTCCGCACCAGATCCGGGCCCAGCCAGTGGCCGTTCATGAACCAGCGGCGCAGAAAGGCATGGTCCTTCCAGACATAGTCCCACCGCGCCTTGAACCGGCCGCCCGGGGTGCTGAGATCGTAGCGCGCCATGGATCGCAGATAGCGGGTCGCAACCGGAAACACATTGCCTTGCCGTGACGCATGGTTGACCCTCGCGGTGACTGCCGCACCGGGCGAGCGGTTCGTGCAAGGCCCGAGGTATCCCTGAACCATGGCCCCCGGCTGTTTCCGCTTCGGCGCCTTTCTGCTGGACCCGGGCGACCGTCGCCTGACCCGCGACGGCGTGTCAGTTGAGCTGAACGCCCGCTATCTCGATGCCCTCGCCCTGCTGGTGCGCGAACATGGCAAGCTGGTCTCGAAGGACCGGTTTCTCGACGAGGTCTGGCGCGGCGTCCCGGTCACCGACGAGGCCCTGACCCAGTGCATCCGCACGATCCGGCGCCAGCTCGGCGACAACGCAGCCAACCCGAGATTTATCGAGACGGTGCCAAAGCACGGCTACCGGTTCATCGCCCCCGTCGATTCGCCCGTGCCCGATGCCCCTGCCGCTGCACTCCCAGTGCCTCCGACATCGAGCCCCGCGCCCGGCGGATCGTGGACCCTGGCGCTTCAGCTCGGCGCTGCCGGCATGCTCGGCGGCGGAATCGCCGGCGTACTCGGCGGCCTGTTTTACGGCCTCGGCGCGGCCCAACCCCTGCCGTCCGGCATGGGGGCCAGTTCAATCGTGCTCGTCCTGATCGCCCTTACCGTCGCCGTCGGCGTGATCGGCGGTGCGGGCGTCGGCGTCGGCGTCGCGGCGGCCAGAACCGCCTGGGGCCGAACCTCGCCCGGAGCCATTGTCGGCGGTGCCTTCGGTGGCCTGATCGTCGGAGCCATCGTGAAACTGCTCGGCGTCGACGCCTTCAACCTGCTGTTCGGTCGATCCCCGAGTGAAATGACCGGCGCCGGCGAAGGTGCCCTGCTGGGCGCCGCAATCGGCCTCGGCATCTGGCTCCATGCGGGCCGGGGCCTGAGCCTCAGACTCACCTCCGCCGCCACCGCCGTGGCCGGTGCTGTCGTCGGTGTCCTGATCCCGGTGCTGGGCGGGCGACTGATGGGCGGTAGCCTGGACTTGCTGGCCCGCCAGTTCCCGGCCTCCCGCCTCCGCCTCGACCCGATCGGGTCCCTGTTCGGAGAGGCCGACTTCGGCCCCGTCACCCAGGCCGTCACCGGCGGCATCGAAGGCGCCCTGTTCTGTGGCTTCGTCGTCGGGACGATCGTTCTGGTGCAGCGCCGTTTTGGCTCCGGCTCCTGAAAGATGCCGTCGCGGGAGGATTCGGGCCGCCATCCCCGCTTGACTTGCCGCCCCAGCCGTCCGACCTCCGAAGCATGACGCCGCCCATCCCCGCCGCCGATGAGAAGGAGTCCCAAAAGGAACTCCTGCGCCCGCTGCTGGGCCGCATCTGGCGCGACTATCTCTCGCATCACCGGACGCCGCTGTTCCTGTCGATTGCCTGTGCCGCCGTCGTCGGCGTCATGGCCGCCACGGTGCTGCAGCTGCTCGAGCCTGCCATTGACGGCCTGTTCCTCGGCAAGGCGGTGACCATCTGGGGTGTCTTCATCGTGCCGGCGGGCCGGGCGCTGGTCTGGATCCCCGTCATCATCATTGGCGCGGGCCTGATCTGGACGGCCGCGGCCCTCGGTCAGGCGGCCCTCGTCAACCGGCTGGGCCACGGCATCGTCGGAGACATCCAGGTGCGGCTGTTCGGCGCCATGATCCGCGCCGACCTCGCCCGGCTGCGCAGCCAGCATTCGGGTGGCTTTGTCTCCTCGGTGCTGTTCGACGCCAATCTGGTGCGCGAGGCCTTCACCAACGGGGTGGTCAACTACACCCAGCACGCCCTGACCCTGATCGCGGTAGTCGGCTACATGGCCTGGACCGACTGGCGGCTGACGACGATCGTCCTGCTTGGCGCGCCCCTGATCGCCTTCGTCATGCAGCGCTTCGGCCAGCGGATGCGCAAGGCGACCACCGGTGCCATGGTCGAGACCTCCAACCTTTCCACTGCCCTGATGGAAAACCTCGATGGCGTCCGTCTGATCAAGATCGAGAACCGTGAGGCGGCCGAGGAAGACCGCGTCGGAGAGGTCGTCGCCCGTCGCCAGCGCCACGTCATCAAGAGCGCCGACTCGCGCGCCTTCGCCGGCCCCTTCTCCAATCTGGTCGCCATGATCGTGGTCGCCGCGGTCATGGCCTACGCCGGCTGGCGCGCCCGGGACGGGACGATGAGTGTTGGCTCCTTCGCCGCCTACATCGGCCTGCTGATGGCCGCCGGCCAATCGCTTCGGCAGGTGACCAACCTGCAGACCGTGATGTCGGAAGGCCTGACTGCCGCGCGCCGCCTGTTTGCCGCTCTCGATATCGAACCCGAGATCCGCGAAGCGCCCGACGCGGCTCCGTTGGGCGAAGGCCCGACCACTGTGGCGTTCGCTCATGTCTCATTCGCCTACGAGCCCGCAACCGAATATGCGGCCCCAACACTCTCTGACGTTTCCCTGACCGTCGCTCCGGGCGAGACCGTGGCCCTCGTCGGTCCCTCGGGCGGCGGCAAGAGCACGATCCTCAGCCTGCTGCCGCGCTTCTATGACGTCACCGCCGGCGCCGTGACCGTAAACGGCCGCGACATTCGCGAACTGAAGCTTCACGACCTGCGCGCCTCCATCGCCCTGGTGACGCAGGAGCCCTTCCTGTTCGACGACACCCTTGCCGCCAACATCGCCTACGGCCGCCCCGGCGCTACCGCGCAGGACATCGTGGCCGCCGCCCAGGCCGCCGCCGCTCATGAGTTCATCTCTGCCTTGCCCGAGGGCTACGCCACCCGCGCCGGCGAGGCCGGGCTGCGCCTGTCCGGCGGCCAGCGTCAGCGCATCGCCATCGCCCGCGCCTTCCTCAAGGACGCCCCCATCCTGTTGCTCGACGAGGCCACCAGCGCCCTCGACACCGAAAGTGAGGCCCTCGTCCAGGCCGCCCTCGAACGCCTGATGCAGGGCCGCGCCACCCTGATGATTGCCCACCGCCTGTCCACCGTCCGCAACGCCGACCGCATCCACGTCATCGAGGCCGGCCGCGTCGTCGAGACCGGCAGCCACGCTGAGCTGGTCAAGCTGGGCGGCCTCTATTCCCGTCTTGCGAAGCAGCAGTCGTTGGACGGCGACCCCGTCACGGCGGTGATATGAGACCCCTCCGCAACCCCGTCATCCAGGGCGTCCTCGCTTGGCTGCTGGCCGGCTGGATGCGGTTCTGTTTCGCCACCATCCGCTGGACGCATGAGAATGAAGTGGTGGCCGAAGGCGTCTGGAAACAGGGCGGCGGCGTGCTCTGCACCTTCTGGCATTCGCGCATCGGCCTTTCTCCCGCCTGCTGGCCACTGGACCGGGCACAACCGGCCAAGGCCCTGATCTCACTCAGCCCCGACGGCCAGTTCATCGCCCGTGCCGTGGCCCTGCAGGGGATCCCCGCCGTGCGCGGCTCCTCCGCCAACAAGGACAAGGCCGATCGCGCCAAGGGCGGGTCGCAGGCCCTGCGCGACGGCCTGCGTCAACTCAAGATCGGTGCCCTGGCCATCACCCCCGACGGCCCCCGCGGCCCGGCCCGTGAAATGGCCGAAGGCCTGCCCCTGATGGCGAAGCTGGCCAAGGCGCCTGTGCTGTTCATCGGCCTGTCATGCAAGCCCGCCATCCGTTTGAACAGCTGGGACCGCGCCGTTCTGCCCCTGCCCTTCTCGAAAGGTGCCATCGTCTGGGACATCGCTGACTACCCCGCGGGGGCCGAACTCGCAGATGTCGCAAACGACTGGACCACGCGGCTGAACGCGGTCGAGGCCCGGGCCGACGCCATCACCGGGCTGGAACTCTCGCGGTGAGCCCCGCCCTGATCGTCTGGCGACTTCTGACCCGCCTGCTGGAGCCGCTGGCCCCCCGTCTGCTCGACGCCCGTGCCAAACAGGGGAAGGAAGACCTCGACCGCGTCGACGAACGCCTCGGCCGCGCCTCCGTCGCCCGGCCCGACGGCGACCTGGTCTGGCTGCATGGCGTCAGCGTGGGCGAGACCCTGTCCCTACTGCCCGTGGTCGAGCGTCTGCGCCGTGCCCGGCCGGACCTCGCGGTTCTCGTCACATCCGGCACCCTGACCTCGGCGCAATTGCTGGCCCAGCGGCTTCCGGCAGGGGCCATCCATCAGTTCGCCCCTGTCGACGCGCCTGGCGCAGTCACAGCCTTTCTCAACCACTGGCGGCCGTCGCTGGCCGTCTTCGTCGAGAGCGAACTCTGGCCCAACCTGATTCTCGAGGCCCGCCGGCGCGGCGTGAAACTGGTCCTCGCCAGCGCCCGGATCACGGAGAAGACCACCGAGGGCTGGCGTCGCTTCCCCGGCGCGGCGCGCGAGATCCTCTCCGCCTTCGACTGCATCCTGCCACAAGACGAGACTTCGGCCGCCCGGCTGCACAGCCTCGGGGCCCGGATCGACGGCCATGTGAACCTGAAGCTGTCGGGCGAGGCCCCACCGCACGACGCCGCCGCCTTCACCCGCCTCAGCGCCGCCATCGGCGACCGGCCCGTGGTCGTCGCCGCCAGCACCCATGATGGCGAGGAGATCGCCCTCGTCCGCGCCCTCGACAAGCTGGCCGACCGCCTTTGCCTGATCCTCGTTCCGCGTCACCCGGCCCGCAGCGCCGAAATCGCCGCCGCCCTGTCCCGCGACGGCTACCGCTTTGCCCGCCGCTCCGAAGGCACCGAGCCTGACCGCGAGACCGACCTCTATCTGGCCGACACCCTCGGCGAGATGGGCCTGTTCCTGCGCCTCGCCGATGTGGTCGTCATGGGTGGCTCCTTCTCCGCCTCGCTCGAAAAGCCCGCCGTCGGCGGACACAATCCGCTGGAGCCCGCCCGCCTCGGCAAGCCTGCCGTCACCGGCCCCGACATGACCAACTGGGCCGCCGTCGCGGAGGCGCTCGTCGCGGCCGGCGGGCTGGCCGTCGTTCACGCCCCGTGGGACCTGCCTGCCGTCATCGCCCCCCTGCTGGCAGATGACGCCGCCGCCAAGGCCATGGGCGAACGCGGCCGCCGCGCCGCCGCCGAGGCTGGCTCGGGCCTCGACCGGCTGTGGGAAAGTCTGACGCCTCTGTTGCCGGCGAAAGGGGTTCGCAAATGATTGCCTTTCATCGCCCTTCTCCCCTTGCGGGAGAAGGTGGCCGCGACGCCCGCCACGGCGCGGTCGCCCGCACCCTGCTCAAGCCGCTGTCGTGGATCTGGGCAGCCGCCACCGCCCGCCGCATCGCCCGCGCCGAGCCGGTCGATCCGGGCATCCCGATCATCTCGGTCGGCAATCTGACCGTCGGCGGTTCGGGCAAGACGCCCGTGACCCGCGAGGCCATCCGCCTGCTGCACGAGGCCGGGATCAACGCCCACGGTCTGTCGCGCGGCTACGGCGGCTCCTTGCGCGAACCGACGCGGGTCGACGCTGCCGTCCACACCGCCGCAGACGTGGGCGACGAGCCCCTGATGCTGCGCTCGCGACCGCGTCGCCGGCGCCCGCGCGGCAGCCGCGGCCGGGGCTCAGGTGTTGGTCCTCGACGACGCCCACCAGAATCCGACCCTGAAGAAGACGCTCAGCCTCGTCGTCGTCGACGGCGAGACGCGCGACGATGAATGGCCCTTCGGCGACGGCTCGGTCTTCCCGTCCGGGCCGATGCGAGAAAAATTGCGCCACGGTCTGGCCCGCGCCGACGCGGTGGTCATCCTGCTGCCCGCAGACGCGCCGGGCGCCGATCCGCGGCTGATGCAGGCCTTCGGCACCCTGCCGATCCATGTGGCCCGGCTGAAGCCTGCCGCGCCGCCGCCCAAGGGGCCGATTGTCGCCTTCGCCGGCATCGCCAAGCCGTGGAAGGTCGAGCGCGCCCTCGACGCCGCTGGTGCCGAACTGGTGGATTTCGCGCCCTTCCCGGACCACGCCGCCTTCCGCGAGGAAGACCTGCGCTTCCTCGCGGACCGCGCCGAACGGGCTCACGCCCGGCTGGTCACCACCGAGAAGGACTGGTTCCGCCTGACCCCCGAATGGCGGGCGCGCGTCCTGTCATGGCCGGTCAAGGCGACCTTCGAGGACGAAGCGGCGTTTCAGCGGTTGTTGCTGGGGGCAGTCGGGCCTCACTCCTCCCGATAAACCACCCCGCCCCGCATCACGAACCGCACGCGCTCCAGCTCGGTCACATCCGTCAGCGGATCGCCGCCGACCGCGATCAGGTCCGCCGGCATCCCCGCAGCGATCCGGCCCGCGTCCTGCGAGATCCGCAGATGCGCCGCCGCGTTTACCGTGGCCGCCTGGATCGTCTCCAGCGGCGTCATCCCCGCGCGGACCAGCAGCGCGAACTCCTGCGCATTGTCGCCATGGGCCGAGACGCCCGAGTCGGTGCCGAAGGCAATCCGCACCCCGCCCGCATGGGCGCGGCGGACCATGTCCAGCATCTTCGGTCCAGCCTCCAGCGCCTTGGCCGTCTGGGCCGGGGTGAAGAAATTGTTGGGGCCCGAGGCGATCCGCCCCACGAAATCCCCGGCCAGCAGCGTCGGCACCAGATAGGTCCCCTCGCGCCGGAACAGTCGGATCGAGTCATCGTCCAGATAGGTGCCGTGCTCGATCGAGTCGCCGCCGGCGCGCAGGAAGGCGTTGATCCCGTCGACCCCGTGGGCGTGCGCCGTCACCTGCCGGCCCATCCGGTGCGCCGCACCGATGATGGCAGCCAGTTCCTCGTCCGAGAATTGCTGTCCCAGTCCCGCCGCCGTGTTCGACAGCACGCCGCCCGTTGCGGTGATCTTGATGATGTCGGCCCCCGACCGGACCTGCAGCCGCACCGCGCGCATGCAGTCGTCGGCGCCGGAGCAGATGCTCTCGCCGGTGAACATATGCATGATATCTTCACGGTAGCCGTTGATGTCGCCGTGCCCGCCGTGGACCGAAACCGACTCGCCCGAGGCGATGATCCGCGGTCCCGGCACATCTCCCCGACGCACCGCATCGCGCAAAGCAAAGATCGTCTCATTGGTCGCACCGAGATCGGCCACTGTCGTGAAGCCGGCCATCAGGGTCCGTCGGGCGAAGCGCGCGCCCACAAAGGCCTGATCGACGTCGGACTGGGTCACGCCCTCAAGGCGGCTGTTCGGATTCTGCTCGCCGGTCAGGTGAACGTGGCTGTCGATCAGCCCCGGCAGTACGAAAGACGACCTCAGATCGACGATCCGGCCCTCGCCGACGAAGCCGTCGCGTACCTCGATGATACGGTTCCCTTCGATCACGAGAGTTTTATCGCGCTGCACAAAGCCGGTCTCCGGGTCGGCCAGAAGCCGGCCCACATGGACGAACGTCGTTCCCTCCGTAGGAGAAACAGGTGCGGGCGCGGGCGTTTGCGCGGCAACGCTCGTAGTGGCGAACAGGGCCGCGGCGGCCAGCAATGTTGTGATCAGCTTCACGAAATCCTCCCGGAACAGGGCTTGCACCTTACACATCCGGGGGTCGCGACCAAGGCTCAGGTTGAAACACCCGTCACGACCTGAAACAACCCGTGACCTGTTCTGTATCCGTGCGAGGGGCGTCGCATGCGCTTGGCGAGACGAGGCTTCATTCTGGGCGGCGTGGCTATGCTTTCGGGCTGCGCCACAGCGGCCGCGCAAACGGCGAGCGTTCAGCCGCTCCTGACCGTCACGCCCGGCCCGCAGCTTCCGGCCCGGCCGGCCCAGGTCATCACCTCCCAGCTCAACACCACCCGCCCCCTGGATCCCCGCAGCCAGGTCCGCAAGGAACTGATGGAGCGGGCTACCGCCGCCCTCGACATCCACGGCCACCGCATCACTCGCCGCGACCGGATGTATCTGGTGGACTTCAAGAAATTCTCGGGCGACGAACGTCTCTACGAAGTCGACCTCGAAGGCGGCTCGGTCACCCTGATGCGCACCAGCCACGGCCGCGGCTCCGATCCCGCACACACCGGCTTCGCCACCAGCTTCAGCAACACGCCCGACAGCCACATGTCCTCGGTCGGCTCCTACGTCACCGCCGGCGCCAGCCACGGCGTGGAGCAGGGTCCCAACGTCCTGCTCGACGGGCTCGAGTACACAAACAACCTGGCCCGCGAGCGCGCCATCATCATTCACGGTGCCGATTACGCCGACCCGGCCTTCCTTGCCCGCGAAGGCAAGCTGGGCCGCAGCTACGGCTGTTTCTCGGTCGCCCACGCCGACCTCCCCGCCCTGCGCGAACGCATGGGCGAAGGCCGACTGCTGTTCGCCTGGGCCTGACCGCTCAGTAGACGCGGGCGATCTGCCAGCCGGTCAGCCCCACCATATGCAGTCCGATGTCCCGGACGGGTCCGTCCTCAGGCGTCCACCGGTTCACATATATGTAGCCGGTCGAGGGCTCCACGGATTCGATGATCCACCGTGCCCCGTCCGTACCGACGTCGCAGAATTTCGGAGGCTGATCCGCAAGGGCGCTCCGGATCAGGACCGCGTCCAGTTCCTGCAATTCATCCGGCGTCAGCCGTCTTGAGACCCGCCGTGTCTGTGAACCCTCCCTCCGGCCTTTGGCACGCTGCCCCGCAGTCAGTTGCGCGCCACCGTCGGCGAACCAGTCGATCCGCACGAAGATGGGATCGTGGAAACTGCGCAGCCAGGTGAACCGCAGAGTGCGCCCGGAGGCCTCCGGCACCAGCGACGCACGGTAAAGGGATGGCTCATCAAAACCCCGAAGCGCCTCGCCGTACCAATCGGCCTCGAAGGAATCGAGGACGGGTTCGCGATCACCCTCCTCAAAGCCGCATTCGATTGACTGCTCAAACAGGGCCGGGGCGAAATAGACCACGCGGGTGCTGCCGTACCAGCCGGCGAAGAGCGCTGAGGCGATGACGAGCAGACCCAGCACGAGTGCGTATCCGCGGATCACCGCCGATCCCTCCCCGCCCCTACTTCAACACCGCCAGCAGCACCGCCACCCAGTGCACCGCCGCGGCCACGACCACATGGCCGTGCCAGATGGCGCGCCGGTATCGCATCGCCTTGTTGGCGTAGAAGACGACGCCTACCGAATACAGCAGCCCCCCGACAGCCATAAGGATCAGCGGCGCGAGCCCGAGGCTCTGCATGATCGGCTGTACGGCGATCACCATCAGCCAGCCCAGGGCCAGATAGACGAAAATCCAGAACCCCTTGCCCAGGCCCGGCAGCAACAGCTTGGCCATGGCCGCGAAGATGGCCGTGCCCCACACCGCCGACGTCATCCCCCAGGCCCACGCACCCGTCAGATGCTGGGTCGTGAACGGAGTGTAGGAGCCGGCGATCATGATGAAGATGCCCGCGTGGTCGAACCGGCGCAGCAGCGGCTGGAACCGCGGCGCGGCGAAATTATAGGCCGTCGACAGCCCCAGCATAGTCAGCAGCCCGACCGCATAGATGGCGGAGGCCGTCAGGGTGCCGGCATCGCCGAACCCGATCGCCAGCCCCAACAGCATTCCCCCGCCAACCAGCGCCAGCGCCAGCCCGGTCAGGTGCACGATCAGATCGGCCAGCCGCTCCTTCCCGTCTCGGTAATGGCTGGGTGGTTCGGGCGGCAGGTCGGTGTCGTTCATGGCCTCAGTTCCCCCCGGAATCGCGCTCCAGCGCCCGCCAGCCAATGTCCGTACGGTGAAACCCGCCCGGCCAGTCGATCTTCTTCACCGCCGCATAGGCCCGTGCCCGCGCCTCGGCGATATCCTTGCCGCGGGCGCAGACGTTCAGCACCCGCCCGCCCGCCGCCGCCAGCTGGCCATCGGCCCGGCGGCGCGTGCCGGCGTGGAAGACCTGCACATACGGACCGAAATCCTGCTCGGCGCCGCGGATGATCGAACCTTCCAGCGGGCTGTCGGGATAGCCCGAGGCCGCCAGCACCACGCAGATCACCGTATCGGGGCTGAAGGCCGGCATCGGCGCGCGGGTCAGGTCGCCGCGCGCGCAGGCCAGCAGCAGGGGCACGATGTCCCCGTCCAGCCGCATCATCAGCACCTGGCATTCCGGATCGCCGAAGCGAGCGTTGAACTCGACCACTTTTGGCCCGTCCTCGGTCGCCATCAGCCCGGCGTACAGCACCCCGCGATACGGCATGCCCTCGGCCGCCATGGCCGCCACCACCGGCTGCACGACCAGCCGGTCCGCGGCCTCGACCAGTTCGGGCGTGAACACCGGGGCCGGCGAATAGCTGCCCATCCCGCCGGTATTGGGGCCCAGGTCGCCGTCATAGGCCCGCTTGTGGTCCTGCGCCCCGCCCAGCAGCACGGCGCGCTGGCCGTCGCAAACCGCAAACAGCGAGCCCTCCTCGCCGTCCATGAACTCCTCGATCACCACCCGCGCCCCGGCCGTGCCGAAGCGGCCGCCCAGCATCCGCTCGATCTCGCCCTCGGCGTCGCGTTTGGTCGGGCTGATGGCCACGCCCTTGCCCGCCGCCAGACCGTCGGCCTTGATCACATAGGGCGGTTTGAACACCGTCAGCGCCTGCCGCGCCTCATGCAGCCGCTCATAAACGCCGAAACCCGCCGTGGGGATTTCGTGCCGCTCCATGAAGGCCTTGGAGAAGGCCTTGGACGTCTCGAGCTGCGCCGCCTTCGCCGTCGGTCCGAAACAGGGGATGCCAGCCGTCGCCAGCCGGTCGGCCAGCCCGGCCTCCAGCGCCGTCTCCGGCCCGACCACCACCAGATCGGCCTTGATCTCCCGTGCAAGCGCGCACAGGCCGTCGGCGTCGGTCACCTTCAGGGGCCGCAGCTCGCCCAGCTTCTCCATCCCGGGATTGCCCGGCGCGATGACCAGCCGCCGCGTCAGCGGCGACTGGGCGATCTTCCACGCCAGGGCGTGCTCACGCCCGCCTGATCCAACCAGCAGGATATTCATGCGCGGGCAATGACCTTAGCGGCGGGGCCGGTCAAGTCGCGGATGCTCACCCTGCGACCAGAGCCGATATTACATAGACGGCCACACCCAGCAGCAAGACCGACCCGACGAACAGCCACGGACTCATCGCCGGCCCCTCGCTGCGACGCCCCAACTCGCGTTCGCTTGGGTCCCGATCGTCGGGGTCAGTGTCGCGGGGATCGGCCATAGGGGGACAATGAGGGGCGGCGGCGGAGAGTTCCAGCGACTTCAGCATCCGCCTCGGCAAGGGCTTGACCAGGCCATGCCGCATCCGTTGATTGGGCGGAGGGGAGAAACTGCCGATGTTGAAGCTGGCTGTACCGGGTGCGCTTTGCGCCGCCCTGCTCATCGCCGGATGCACGCCGACCTATGTGGCGCCGCGCGACGGCCCCATGGCGCAGATTTCCCTGACCCGGGGCGCACTGGAAGACAGCGAACACGCCAAGCTGATGGTGTCCGATGCCCAATGGTCCCGGCGGGCCGACATCACCGGCGGCCTTCTGTTCACCTATGACGCCCCGACGACCATCCCGGCCGGTGCACCGGTCTATTTGGAGCTGCAGACGCTCCGCTACGCCGGCACGACCGAGGTCTACTGTGGGGCCCATTTCGCCTTCGTGCCCGAGGCGGGACACAGCTATGCGTTGACCCCTAATACCCACGGCGGCCGGGCATGCACGGCCGCTGTGACAGATCGGGCGACCGGTCAGGCACCGGCGTCCTTCGTCGTCCTGCCAGTGGGGCCGGACTGGCGACCGGCGGACTGAGGGCGTCTGCGCCTCCGGACGAACCCTGCCCTATTCCGTGACGCAGAGCGTGCCGTTGGCGTGAGACAGGCCGGGTCCTTCCGGAGTCCAGTTCAGCGCGGCGGTCTCGCGACGATCAAAACAGGCCTGCCCGGTGCGTCCGTTGAACCCCGTCATGGCGCGCACCAGTCTTTCCTGACCGGGGCGATCCTCGACGATCAGCGCGAGTGTGTAAGGCATGTTCCAGGGCGAACCCATTTCTACCCGGGCGCTGAACTCCGGGTCGACGGCGGGGCCCGCCAGGGTGCGCGCGTCGCGATATTGGCCAAGGAACAGCGATGTGCAGTTGGCCTGCTCGCAGAGCGGATGCGGGTCCGTTTCAGACACCGTGGTGGCGACCACAAGACTCAGCCGTGCGGCATCCGCCGCGGGCGGCAGCGCGCCGGGCGGCGAATAGGCCGGCACATTCAGAACCGCCTGGGTGATCAGAAGCGCCAACACCACATTCATGTCCGGACAGTCTCCAGCAACAGCGAGAAGATAAGGTGTCACGGGCGACCGGCTGACGGCAACCGGCGCGCGATGCCTTGATCGCCCCGGCCGTTTCGGGTCAGGTTCCCGGAGAACGGGAGCCGAAGCGATGCAACCACTGTCAGGATGGCTGGCGATACTGGCCGTCGCAGCGGGTGGCCTGGTGCCTGCGCCCGTCGCCCTGGCGCAGACCGACGACGACTGGGAGTTCGCCGAGGACACCGCGCTGGAACTCACCGTCGCGGCGGCCCGCTACGACGCCGGCATTTCGATCATCGCCCAGTGCAGCCGCAACAAGATGACCGTCTCCCTCGTCGGACTGCCGGCGACGACCGCACCGTCGCGCCGACTCGATGCAACCCGCTCCGACGGCGCCGTGGATGCCCAGACCTGGGATGTCCGGGAGGGCGGGGCCCTGTCGAGCACCCTCCCCGCCCGCGATGGAAGGTTCCTCCGGGTCGGTGGCGAACTGAGGCTTCGCTCCGCCGCCGGGCAGACACCGTCGATCGCCGCCTCGTTTGATCTTCCGACCCAGCAC
>VFBG01000026.1 GCA_006515835.1 bacterium
AAATGGTCGCCTGCGGTGAGTTCAGATAGGACTGCTGGCGAGCGTTGCCCGAGGTGACGATGGTCGCCTCGACCGGCTTGTCCAGGTCCTTGTAGAAGACGCCGGCGGTCAGATACTGCTGGCGGGCGAAGAACCACTCGTAGCGGGCGTCGACGTTCGTGATCCGGGTATCGACCAGGAACGGGTTGCCGGTGAACTCGCGATCGGTCTCCGGATCCGTATAGGACTGGGGTGCCAGCTCGCGGAACTGGGGACGGCCGATGGTCCGGGACGCACCCAGACGCAGTTGCTGGTCTTCCGCAAAGTTCCAGGTCGCCGTGAACGAGGGCAGATAATACTGCTCACTGATCTCGGTCGGAGCGAATGGCGCGGCCCCGCCGAACAGGTCACGGGTCGTGACCGACTGCTGACCGTCCTCAAAGCGCACCCCATAGGTGGTGCGAACCAGGGGGATGATCTCGGCGTCCACCTGGAAATAGGCCGCCGCAACCTCGAGCTGGGCCGAATATGCCGCCGCGCCGCTGCCAGCGCCGCCGGTGACTTCCGTCAGGATCAGGCCGGTCGGCCCGATGTTGGCGTCGGAGTAAAGATAGTCGACCCGCGACCGGCGCTGCTCTTCTGTCAGAGTGCTGGCAGGCACGAACTGCAGGTCGCGCCGCTCGGCGTCGCGATTGTTGTCCGAATAGGCGATACCGAAGCTGAAGATGGCGTCCCGATAGTCGGACAGAGGCATGGTGTAGCTGACGTCCGCTCCGCCGGAGACGATGTCGTCTTCCAGTTCGCTGAACGAGATCCGGTTGCCGCCGATCTCATGCAGGAAGGCCCCGTCCGCGGCGACACCGTATTCGAAACGCGTCTCGTAGGGCGCGTTGCGTTCGGTCAGCGCATAGGCACCGCGCCAGGAGATTTCGAGCGCCCCGTCCATGAACTCGTGCTCGCCGGACAGCTGGGAGGAGAACAGCTGGCGTTCGAACCATTCGGTGAAGTCGGTCCGCTGAATGGCACCGCCGGCGTCAAAATCGGGACCGACGCTGATCCGCGCTTCCTTGGTGACGTTGCGCACGAAGAAGTTGGTCCAACGGTAGTCGCTGTTGTCCGTGATCAGCGACAGGCCGCCGAGGAAGTTCAGCTGGATGTCGTTCTGGTTCGATTCGAAAGCCTTGCTCGTGACCGGCACGAGGACGGCGCCGGAGAACTGCGCCTCTTCCTGAAGGCCGTTTCGGGTCGTCCAGCTGTTGCTGTAGCCGGCGACCGCGATCAGACCGAAGGTGCCGAGGCTGCTGTCGGACTTCAGCCCGCCGGCGAAATCAAAGCCGAAATTGACCGGGGTCGTTTCCCGCTGCAGCAGACGCAGGGGCGAGTTGACGAGCGAGTGGCCGATCCGTTCCAGTTCCAGCGGGGTGACGTTGGAGCTGAAATCGGTACGCGAGCCGAAATAGATCAGGCTGTCGTCACCCGTGGTTTCGGTGTTGCCGCCGACCGACGCCGACATCGAGAAGAAGGGATCATTGGGCGCATCCACAGTGCGCAGGTCGATCACCCCGCCACCGAACTCGCCCGGAAAGTCAACCGAATAGGATTTCTGGACGGTGACGCTTTCGAGGATGCTCGACGGAAACAGGTCCAGCGGCACGACGCGTTGCAGCGGCTCGGGGCTGGGCAGCGGCGAGCCGTTCAGCAGGGCCGAAGAGTAGCGTTCACCGAGGCCGCGAACATAGACGAACCGGCCCTCAACGACGGTCAGGCCCGTCACACGGGCCAGGGCACCGGCGGCGCTGCTGTCGCCCGTCCGCTCAAGATCCTCGGACGTCAGGAAGGCGGCGACTTCGGCGCTTTCGCGGTTCGGTTCAGGAATGTAGCGGCCGAGAACGATGACCTCATCCAGTTCGCCGGTCTGCCCGGGCTCTTCCTGAGCGGCCGGGTCCTGATCAGCGGCGGCCTCGGGCGCGGGCACCGGCGGCGTTTGAGCGTAGGCCAGCCCCGGCGCGATCAGCGCGCTGGTGGCCAGCAGGACCCCGCTCAGGGTCAGAGTAACTGTCTTCATGATCTGCGCCTTGAAGGGGTTCAACGGAATACGCGAAACACGGAGGCGACCCAGGAAGGGCCGCCTCCGCGCATCCGTGGTCAGCAGGTCGAGCTGGCCGCCAGGCCGCAGGTCCAGCCCGTGTACCAGGTGTCGGCAGCGTTCTGGACGGCGCCGATGTAGGTAGTGGTCTGGAAGAACGGGTAGACGGTTGCCGCGTTGACAACCGGACGCGCCGTCTCGTTGGCGCCGTTGATGAAGGTCAGCACCTGGTTGGTAAGCGTGGCGCCGGCCGGGGCCGTCAGTGTCGAGGTGCCGATGAGGTTGTTCGTGCCCGCAGTGAAGGCCGCCGTCGAAAGCGCGACGTTGGCCGTGCGGTACGAGACCGGGCAGGACATGAAGACGGAGTTGAACGTCACGCCGCTCGTGCCGGTGTCGGCATCGGCGATGGCCAGACAGCCGGCGACCGAACCGGTGGCGCTGGTGAACACCGAGTTGATGACCGTGGCGTCCGTGCCCGTGTCGAAGTGGGCGACGGTGTGGGCGTCGATCGGGGCGTTGCGGCCGACCAGCGTCCAGTTCGAGATGAACGGCCGGGACACGTAGCGGGTGGCCAGCGGCACAGCGGCCGGGGCGGACGAGAACTCGAAGCCGGCGCTGCGGCTGGTCGTGCCGGCGGCGCGCTGGGTCACGATGCCGAACTGGGCACCGCCGCGCCAGCCGGTGTCGGTGTCCAGACCATCGTCGTCGGCTCCGGTGATGACGATACGGCGCAGGTTGACGTTGCCGCCGAAGATTTCGATGCCGTCGTCCGAGCTGTTGTGGACCTGGATGAACTCGACCGTGGTGCCCGAACCGACGCCGGCCATGGTCAGGCCCTGGAGTTCGTTGCCGGTCGAGATTTCAAAGCCGGAGTACTTGATCTGGACGTAGCGCAGACGGCCCGAGTTATCGGCTGCAGTGTTGCCGCCGTAGAAGGCGCTGGTGCCTTCAACGGTGCCGGTGCAGGTCACCGGCGCGGTCAGCTGGCAGTTGGCTTGCGGCGCGCGGCCGGCCAGGACGATACCGCCCCACTGGCCCTGCGAGCTTTCGGTCGTCGTGCCTTCGATGTTCTGGCGGCTTGTGAAGACGATCGGGGTGGTGGCCGTGCCTTCTGCGAACAGCTGCGAGCCGCGGTTGACCAGCAGATAGTCCGAACCGCCGGAGGCGAAGATGCGCACGCCGGCTTCGATGGTCAGGATGCCCTGGACACTGCCGGCGATCGGGGCCGCCGGGTCGACGCCCTGGTCGGTACCGACCGAGGTGCGGCCACTGATGGCGTAGATGGTGCCGGCGCGCAGCGGCACGGTGAGGGCACCGTTGATCTGTTGCGGCAGCTGGCAGGCGCGGAGCGTGCCGCCGGCCACGGTGCCGACGTTGGCGAAGCCGGTGGGGCAATCGGCCGCCGGGGTGCCCGGGGGCAGCGTGGGGGGCGTGGTCGTCCCGCCACCCGTGCCGCCGCCGAAATCGCCTTCGCCTGGCGACGCGACTTCCGCTGAGCCACAGGCGGCGAGAGTGAGGGCGCTGGCGGAAACCGCGAGCAGGGTGGTCAGTCGAAAGCCGGTCATCGTTTTCACCGTGTCTGTCCAAAGAATTTCACGGCAGGGATCGGCAAGCATCTTGCCCCCGATGCGATTGATCGCGCCCTGCCCGCCGCTGTAGCTAGAGGCGAGATAAGACAGCGCGGACGCTGATCGGTGACGGTTCCGGTGCGCTTGTGTGAAGTTGTGTTCGCAGTTTGGTGAAACACCGTCCTCATACGGCAGGATTGTCTGGCCGCGACGCAAACGGGTCACGGAGTGCGTCAGTAAGCGGACACCAGTCGTGTTGGTGTCTGCTCATTCTCAGCTGCGTTACGTCGACACTGGTTCGACCTGCCACCCGGCTTCGTACTTGCCGCGCCTCGCTTGACCGGCGCTTCCGGAACGGCCGCAGTCGGTCTTGTCGAACTGGCCTCAGCGGACAATCCGGATGATTGCACCCTCAGCGGGGTCCGAGGCCCCGTCCGCAAGACTGCGGATCACGCTGGCCGCAGCGCCCAGACCCTGACGCTCGACGATGCGAATCCATGGCGAGGTCGGATCGACGACGCGTTCGAAGAACCGGGACTGGTCCGCCAGGAAACGGTCGTAGAAGGCGTGCAGCGTGCCCTTGGCACGATGGCTGTCGAGGCAAGTTGCGGCAAAGAAGAACACCGGCCGCGGACCCGTGAGGTCCGGATCGTCGGCGGTGAAACTGTCGCTCTGTGTCGAGCCGACCAGGCAGTCGTAGGTCAGGTCCGCGCCGAACCGGGCGTGCACCCGGCGTCTCAGGTCCGGATCACCTGCGAGATCGAGGTAGAGGGTGGGTGAGGCCGCATCCAGCGCTTCAACGGCCTCATAGCCATGGACGGCGTCATAGACGTCCAGGCCCTCCACGAAGGGGCGGTTGCGGGCACCGGTCAGGGCGACGACCCTGATATCATCGTCCTGCAGACACCACGCGGCACCGTAGGCGGTTTTGCTGGAAGCGCTCGACACCACGATCTGACGCGCCCCGAAGAAGCCGTTCTCCCTCAGGAAGTCCACCACGGTATAGGAGGTTATGAAGAGCGGGCGGAACAGCGCCTCGCTGTTCTCCAGGCCCGCTGAATAGTAGCGGTCGCCGGCGCACAGCACATAGCGGTTGTAGATGTCCGGCCCCTTCTGGCGCCAGGGCGAGGCATCGGCGAAGCCGCCACGCCCGATCTTTTCTGCCTGAACAACCAGGGTGTCCGCCATGGGGAAATAGCCGAACACCCGCGCCCCGACATCGACGCCCGGTGCCCGCGACGCTGTCACATCGGCAAAGCCCCAGACCGGCATCATGCCAAAGCCGTCCTCGCCGGTCGGGAAAAGGGTCCAGTAGCGGAGCGCGTCGCCATAGGCGGCGTAGGTGATGTTGTTGGTGGTGAGGGAGAACCGGTCGAGAGACAGGACGACCTCGCCATCCCGGAGGTCGCCGCTCGACGGGATATCCGCGACGCGGGAGTCGCCGATGTCGGTCTTGCTGGTCATCAGCCGGTGCCGGATGTCGGACATGGGCGGTCTCCTGGGGTTCTCCGGGTTTCGAGCCTAGCGGAAACGCCGGTTGACGTAGGAGAAGGATCGCGCTCGCCGACAGCGTCTAGAGTCCCAGAGGTCCCAGCATCCAGGTCAGCCAGATTCCGATGGCCAGACAGGGTCCGAACGGCAGCCGGTCCGCCGCCGACACCCGGCTTCCCACCAGCAGTCTGGCCCCGACCATGCTCAGACCGGCGGCGGATGCCCAGAGCAGCACGCTGGGAAGACCGATCCAGCCGACCCAGGCACCGCCGGCGGCCAGCAGGAAGGGATCGCCGTCGCCGAGACCTTCGCGGCCGCGCAGCCGGCGATAGACGAACGCCAGCAGCCACAGGGCACCAAAGCCGGCGGCGGCACCCGTCAGGGCGTCCAGCGGGGCGGTGTGGTCCAGCAGGACTGCCGCGAGGCCGCCGGTGACGAGGAGGGGCAGGGTCAACTGATCCGGCAGGCGGAAATGTTCAGCGTCGATCACGGCGATCAACAGTAGCTGCCACCCGAGCAGCGCCGTCAGGACAGCGGCGAGCCCCGTGGTCTGGACCAGTGCCGCCCAGACGCCGATCCCTGCGGCGGCGAGGGCCATCAGCGCATATCGGCGAGGACGCGGGGGGCTGGCGGCGACTTCCGGCGACAGGCGCGGGGCCAGCCGGACCAGGCCGACCCCGACGATCAGGCCCGTTCCGCCGAGCAGCATTGCAAGGATCGCTGGCGTCACGGTCCGCTCTTCGGGGCAGGGCTGCGCGCGCCTGCGGCCCTTTGACTGCGCAGGTGTAGCCCGGACCGGCCGGGCGGGCTACGGCGGGAGAGGAACGGCTGGACATGAACCGGATGGCCTTTGGCGGGTTGCGCAGGTGTCCCGTCTCCTTCGGCAGTCTGAATGTCCCAGTCTCCCTCACTGCTCGACCAGCTCAAGCAAGGCGCGCGCCGCTTCGCCGCCGGTGTTCGACCCGGACACCTCGCCATCGTCGCTGTCGTGGCGGTGGCCGGGGTCGGGATCAGCATGGCGCGCACCATGTCTCTGCCGGGACCGCAGCCGATCCTCGACGGCGAGCAGATGAAAATTCAGGTCGTCGCGCCGGTTGAGCCGGAGATCACGCCCGGATCGGTGATGGAGGTCGGTGATCTGGTCGAAGGGTTCGAATACAGGCGGCCGACGCCTGCCGTGATCGAGGCCGACGACTATGCGCCTTGGGACGAAGAGTCCGAGGTCCCGACGCCGCGACCTGCCTCGCGGCGAAACGACGACTACGCCATGGCACCCGCGCCGCCGCCTGATACGCGAGTCGATCAAAGGGACACTCGCGCAGACCGCTGGTTCGGCTTTGACGCGCCGGACAGGGACTACCGCGCCGAACGTGAGGCGCGTCGCGCCCGCATGGATGCCCGGATCGAGCAGGAGCGCGAACGGCGCGAGGTTCGATGGTATCGCCCTGACGGTGAACCCGTCGCGGATCGCGAACGGGAAACGGATCCCGGCGCTCCCCGGGGATGAACTTATGCTCGCCCTTCGTCGGCGGCTCGCAAGCACCTTGCGGAACATGGATACACGACGTCCGTTCCAGAGTATGGTGTACGGGTCGGCCGATAGATGTCGGAATGGGTCATGATTTCACTGCTGCTCGCGATCGGCCTGGGACAGGTTCCTGACGGCGCTACGGTCTCGCCGCCGTTGGATCCGCAGGAGACGCGGATGCACTGCGAGTCGACGCCTGAGGGCTGGGTCTGCAGGATGCCGCCGGTGATACTGCGACCGTCCCCACCCGGAGCGGTGGTCATGACCGGTTCGCCAGCGAATTCCGTCCCCGTGCCACCCACTGTGCCCGCCTTGGTGTCGTCGGCCGAGATCAGCTCGGCCGAGGCGGACCGGCAGGCGCGGCTGATCGCGCGTTGCGCCGATGCGTCCTGGCTGTCCCTGTGTCTGCCCGATGACAGGCGCGAAGCGCGGGCCTTGCGTGACGCGGCCAATGTCCGCGCAGCGCTGCGTACTGAAGTTGCCCGGCTGTTAAGCGAGGGCAAATGTGACGAGGCCGTCCGGGCCGCCCTGGCCGGGGCCGACATGGCACTGGCGTGGGAGGTGCGGAACATGAATTTCTGTGCTGCCGGCCCGGCCACCGCAGAGGTCGCCGCCGACGCAAACTGACGTCGGACCCGGAACACCCGGCAAGACAAAGGCCCGACGTCTTGCGACGCGGGCCTTTACTCTTGATGGAGGACGGACCGGCCGGACGGGGTCCGGTCGGTCCTGATCCTGTCCCTAGCCCCGCTCGCCGTCGCCGGAACGGCCCGGTGCGTAGTCGCGGCTCACGGGTTCGCACTCGTGAAGGTCTTCGCAGTCCGAGAAGTGGATTTCCGGCGGTTCGACGGTGACGTCGGACGGGCTGATATGCACTTCCGGGGCGTGCAGGTAGATCTGCGGTGCCTGGATGCGGATCGGCGGAGCCTCGACATAGATCGGCGGGCCCTGGATATCGATCCGGCCCGAGGCGACGGTCACCGGCCGGCCGCGTACGCGGACACCCGGCCCGCCGGCGCGGACGATGGTCCACGGTGTGGTAGGCCGGTAGAAATTGACCTCGTAGTCGCAGACGCAGACTCCGTAGGCGTCGCGAGGGCCGCCGTCGCGGCACGGGGGCGGCGGCACGCAACACGGCGGCGGAGGCGGCGGGCCGTAGCTCCGGTCCTGGGCGACTGTCGTTCCGGTGGTGCCGACCGATGCCAGCAGAACGCCAACGGCGGCGATGACTATGTGTTTCACTTTAGCTCCCCAAATCCAGTCGAGACGTGGCCCTGAACAACCCCACAGCCAGGAACCGAAGTATCATCGTTATGGTAACCTTAACCGCTTGGCAAGGCGACCGTTCCGCAACGGCCACGGGATTTTGGCGACTGTTGCGGGTCTTGCCCCGGCGGGGCGATTTATTCGCTTTTCAGGAGAAAAACTCGCTTCTCCGCCTCGAAATTTCGCCGTGAAATGTACCTGCGATCGCAGATTGTCTCATCAACTTGACCCCGCGTGACCTTGGCAGCCGCCCGGTCGCGGTCTAGGTCGATGGCTCAATCCGATCACCCGCCGACCGGGGATCGCGCAATACGGAGAAGCGCTCATGGCCGACCTGGCTCAAGTCACTGATCACATCCGCGGCGCCGTTGGCGACAACTCCGGTCTGGGCAAGACCGTGAAGATCGACCTGGGCGATGTCGGCAAGATTTTCATCGACGGTGCCTCGGTTCCGAACTCGGTGACCAATGAGGACAAGCCCGCCGACGCCACCGTCTCGATCAGCTGGGACGACTTCATGGCCCTGTCGGCCGGCCAGCTGGATCCGATGATGGCCTTCATGCAAGGCAAGCTGAAGATCGCCGGCGACATGATGATCGCCCAGAAGCTGGCCCCGCTGCTGAAGCGCTGATTGTGATCTGAAGCAAGGCATTCCGCGGCGCGGTCCCCCAGAGGGATCGCGCCGTTTTCTTTTCCGGAGCAAGACCATGGAATTCCGCCACAGCGACAGGGCCCTGCACTGGCAGGAGCGGGTGAAGCGCTTCCTCGACGACCACGTACTGCCCCGTGAGGAGGAATATCGGGCCCAGGTCCGTGAGAACCCCCGGCGTCAGCCTCCGGCCATGGAGGAGATGAAGGCGAAGGCGCGCGAGGCCGGCCTGTGGAACATGTTCCTGCCCGGCGACCACGGCGCGGGCCTGACCAACCTCGAATACGCGCCGCTGGCCGAGCTGATGGGCCGCCATCTGTGGTCGGCCGAGGTGTTCAACTGCAACGCCCCCGATACCGGCAATATGGAAGTCCTCCATATGTACGGAAACGAGGCCCAGCAGGCGAAATGGCTCAAGCCCCTGATGGCCGGCGAGATCCGCTCGGCCTTCCTGATGACCGAGCCCGAGGTGGCGTCGTCGGACGCGACCAATATCCAGACCCGGATCGAGCGCGACGGCGACCATTATGTGATCAACGGCCGCAAATGGTGGTCGACCAATATGGCGCACCCGAATGTCGCGGTGACCATCGTCATGGGCAAGACCGACCCCGACGCGTCGGTTCACACCCAGCAGTCCCAGATCATCGTGCCGACGGATACGCCAGGCTTCCGTGTCGCGCGGATGCTGTCGGTGTTCGGCTATGACGAGCTGCCCATCGGCCACGCCGAGGTGGTGCTGGAGAACGTCCGCGTGCCGGTCGAGAACCTGATCGCCGGTGAGGGCAGGGGCTTCGAGATCGCGCAAGGACGCCTCGGGCCCGGCCGTATCCACCACTGCATGCGCGTCATCGGCATCGCCGAACGGGCGCTGGAGCTGATGGTCCAGCGCCTGCTGTCGCGCACCGCCTTCCGCAAGGCGCTGGCCGAACATTCGGTCTGGGAACAGCGGATCGGCGAGGCCCGCACCAATATCGAGATGTGCCGCCTGCTGGTGCTCAAGGCCGCCTGGATGATGGATGAAGCCGGCGCCAAGAACGCCAAGTCCGAGATCGCCCAGATCAAGGTCGCGGCCCCGCGCATGGCGCTTCAGATCATCGATGACGCCATCCAGGCGTTTGGCGGGGCAGGGGTCTCGGCCGACACGCCCCTGGCCGAGATGTACGCCATGGTCCGGACGCTGCGGATCGCCGACGGCCCGGATGAGGTGCACAACCGGACGGTGGCGCGGCTGGAGTATGCGAAGCACGGCGGCCGGGGCGGGTAGGGCGACCCTTCCCCCATTTCGGGGGAAGGTGGCAGGCGAAGCCTGACGGATGGGGGCTGCCAGTGGCCGACCCCATCCTTCGCTGGCCCACTCCGGAGAGAGCCCCCATCCGAGCCGCTCCGCGGCCCACCTTCCCCCGAAATGGGGGAAGGGACTGGTTGCCTTGGTTGCCCCGTCTGCATCGCCATGCCAGCTTCGCCACTACAGAGGAGACCCACCATGCTGCACCGTCTGGCCGCCGCCTTCGCCGTCACGCTCGCGCTCGCGACGCCTGCTCTTGCCGACACCCTTGTCGTCACTGCCGCGCGCATGGTCGATGTCGAGCGTGGCCGCTATGTCGACAATCCGGTGGTCGTGGTGACCGACGGGCGGATCACTTCGGTCGGCACGGCCGCGCCGGCTGATCTGCCGGCTGACGCGCGTCGGCTGGATCTGCCGGGCCTGACCCTGTTGCCCGGCCTGATCGACATGCACGTCCACCTGGCCTCGACGCCCTATGTCTCGGGCTGGAACGAGCTGGACTACGCCGATGACTTCGGGACCATCCTGCAGATCGGCCACGCCCGCGCCAATCTGATGGCCGGGTTCACTACGGTGCGGAACCTGGGCGGGCCCGATTTCGCCGATGTGGCCCTGCGTCAGGCCATCGACGGCGGCTTCGTTGAGGGGCCGCGGGTCATTCCGGCGGGCGTCTCGTTCGGTGCCACCGGCGGCCATTGCGACATAACCGGCATGCCGCTCTCGCTGAACCAGGCCAATGCCTACAACACCGACGGGGTTGAGAACGCCCGTCACGCCGTGCGCGAGGTGCGCAAATACGGCGCACAGGTGATCAAGGTGTGCGCGACCGGCGGCGTCTTCTCGCGCAACACCGAGCCGGGTCAGCAGCAGATGACCCTGGCTGAACTGACCGCGGTGGCGGACGAGGCGCATATGTGGGGCCTGCGGGTCGCGGCTCACGCCCATGGTGCCTCGGGCATCCGCGACGCCATCCGCGCCGGGATCGACACCATCGAGCACGCCTCGCTGATCGACGCCGAGGGCATCCGGCTGGCGGTCCAGCACGGGACCTGGCTGTCGATGGACATCTACAACACCGACTTCACCCAGGAGACGGGTACGCAGTTCGGCACGACCGAGGACAACCTGCGCAAGGACCGGGAGATCGGCCAGCTTCAGCGCGACAATTTCCGCGCTGCGCATCGGGCCGGTGCACGGATGATCTTCGGCAGCGACGCCGCCATCTATCCGCACGGTCAGAATGCCCGGCAGTTCGCGATCATGGTCGAATACGGCATGACCCCCGCCGAAGCGATCCGCTCGGCCACGTGGAACGCCGCCCAGGCGCTCGGGCGCGAAGGCGATGTCGGGGCCATCGTGACCGGCCGCTACGGCGACCTGATCGCGGTCTCGGGTGACCCGCTGGCCGATGTGCGGATGCTCGAGACGGTGCCCGTAGTGATCAAGGGCGGGGCGGTGGTGCGGGACGCGCGCTGAGGCGTCTCAGCCGATATAGACCCGCGGCACGCGGGCGTTGATGGCGCTGATCAGCTCATAGCCGATGGTGCCGGCCGCGGTGCCGGCGTCGTCCAGCATTCGGTTGGCCCCGAAAAGCTCGATCCGGTCGCCGACCGCGACGTCCAGCCCGGTCACGTCGACCGCGCAGGCGTCCATCGACACCCGCCCGACGATCGGACGCATTTCGCCGGCCACGAAGACCTGACCGCGCGGGCTGTAGCTGCGCATGACCCCGTCGGCGTATCCGGCCGCGCAGGTGGCGATCCGGGTCGGGCCTGTCGCCGTGAAGCCGCGCGAATAGCCGACCGTCTCGCCGGCGGGCACCTCGTGCAGCTGCAACACTTCGGCCGCCAGGGTCGCGACAGGCCGGATGCGCGCGTCCGGGCGACCTTCGGGACCGCCGCCGTAAAGGCAGATGCCGGGTCGGGTCGCGTCGAAGGCATAGTCGGCACCGAGGAAGACGCCACCGGAGTTCGCGAACGACCGCAGGGCACCCGGGTAGCGGGCCGAGACTGCCGCGAAGGCGTCCCGCTGGCGGGCGTTCATGGGCTCGGCCGGGTCATCGGCGCAGGCGAGGTGGCTGAGCACGAGTTCGAGCCCCTCGAACGGCTCGGGCGCGGCCTCGGTGCGGAAGCCGAGCCGGTTCATGCCCGTGTCGATGGCGCAGGCTCGCGGTCCTGAGACGGCCGGCGCGACCGGGCAGGCAGCCGTCCAGCACATAGATGGCCGGTTCTGCGCCGAGGGCCGCGCGGAGCCGCTCGCCCTCGGCGGTCCGGGCCACGAAGAATGTCCGGGCGCCCTCTGCCATCAGCCGCTGAGCACAGGCGGCGGCACCGAGACCATAGCTGTCGGCCTTGACCACCGGATGCACGGGAACGCCGCCGACCGCCTCAAGCGTGCGGAAATTCGCAGCGAGCGCGTTCAGGTCGACGGTGAGTGTGGCCGGTGCGGGCATTTCACCATCTATGGCGACCCGCTTGTGCGATGCAACAAGCGCCGCCTACAGACGGTCGAAAGCTTCGCCGTCGGCATCGAAAAGATGCGCATGATCGGCCGGGACCTTGAGGCTGAGGGTCTCGCCAGCCGAAGGACGGACATCGCCGGGCAGCAGGACCGTCACCGGCTCCTCGCCCGCCGTCAGATAGGCATAGGTGGCGTGGCCGAGGGTCTCGACGAAGACGACCTTTGCTGACACGGCGTCGCCCTTGCCTGCGGTCGTCAGATGTTCGGGCCGTACGCCCAGGGTGACCTTGTCGCCGGGTTTGGCCCGGGCGGCGTTGACGGCCACCTTCAGGTTCTCGCCGGCGGCGGTGCGCACCATCGCGCCCTTGGCCGTAGCGGACACGATCCCGGCGGGAAGCAGGTTCATCTTCGGGCTGCCGATGAACTCGGCCACGAACAGGTTGCGGGGCCGTTCGTACAGCTCCATCGGCTTGCCGACCTGTTCGATCCGGCCGGCGTTCAGGACGACAATCCGGTCGGCCAGGGTCATGGCCTCGACCTGATCGTGGGTGACATAGACCATGGTCGTCTTCAGCCGCTCGTGCAGGCTGGCGAACTCATAGCGCATCCGCACCCGCAGGGCGGCGTCGAGGTTGGACAGGGGCTCGTCGAACAGGAAGACCTGCGGCTCGCGTACGATGGCCCGACCGATGGCGACGCGCTGGCGCTGGCCGCCGGACAGGGCCTTGGGCTTGCGGTCCAGATAGTCGGTGATGTTCAGCGTCTCGGCCGCGCCGCGCACCCGCCGATCGATCTCGGCCTTGTCGGCCTTCGCCAGCTTCAGCCCGAACGCCATGTTCTCGTAGACGCTCATGTGCGGATAGAGGGCGTAGGACTGGAACACCATGGCGATGCCCCGATCGGACGGCGACAGGTCGTTGACCGAGCGGCCGCCGATGGCGATGTCGCCGCCGGTTGCTTCTTCGAGGCCCGCTATGGTGCGTAGCAGGGTGGACTTGCCGCAGCCGGACGGGCCGACAAAGACCACGAACTCGCCGTCAGCGATTTCGAGGTCGACGCCTTTCAGAACCTGGGTGGCTCCGAAGCTCTTGGTCACGCCGGTCAGCCGGACGTCCGCCATGTTTTCCTGCCCGCAGCTTCTTGTTTGGCCCAAGGCGCTTCGCGCTATTTGAGGCCGGGTTTTGCGGTCACCGTAAACGGTTACATCTCGCGATCAATCCTTCGCGCGCAGCAGGCAGGTCCGTTCAGCGCGGTCCCTTGGCCTTGTATGGAGGCTTGGTGCCGGCCGGCTTGCCGCGCGCGTCCTTGGCCGCCCACGGACGGTCGCCGCCCTTGGGCTTGCCTTTCCACGGCCGGTCGCCGGCGGCGGCAGGGGCCGCTTCGGCATCCGAGCGCGGAGTCCAGGGCGCCTTGCCTTCAGCGGCGGGCTTCTTGACCCAGGGCTTCTTGCCTTCCGGAGTCGGATCGTTCGGCGTGCGCTTGACCCAGGGCTTCTTGCCCTCGGCAGCCGGGGCAGGAGCGTCTTCGCGCTTCACCCACGGCTTCTTCTCGCCCTGCGGACGATCCTCGCGGGCCTTCCACGCGGGCTTGTCGCCGGTTTCTTCGCGCTTGACCCAGGGCTTCTTGCCTTCAGCGGCGGGCGCGGTGTCTTCGCGCTTGACCCAGGGCTTCTTCGCGCCTTCGGGCCGATCTTCGCGCGCCTTCCAGGCCGGCTTGTCGCCGCCTTCCTCGCGGGCCTTCCAGGGCTTGCGCTCCGGACGGTCGCCCGAGGGGCGGTCGCCGGCGGGCTTCTTGTCCCAGCGGCTGACGGGCTTCTCTGACGGGCCCGGCTTCACGGCGGGATCAATCTTGACGCCGTCCTCAAGGCCAAGGGCGATGGCAGCCTCGAACTTGGCCTGCATTTCCTGGGTGATCTCGAACTTGGTCTCGCGTTCGAAGATCTTGATCGAGCCGATGTCACGCTTGGTCACGTGGCCGAGGCGGCAGATGGTCGGCATGAGCCATTTCGGGTCGGCGTTCTTGTCGCGGCCGATGTTGATCCGGTACCAGGTCATGTCGCCGCCGCGCGCAAAGTCCGTGTACGGAACGTCGGCCTGGCCCTTGTCGTTCTTGCCGGTCTCCTGCTGGCGCTTCATCCGGTCGTCGTCGTAGACGTCTTCGGGGGCGGGCAGTTTCTGCTGGTAGAGGCGGATCAGGGCGGCCGCGATCTGTTCCGGCGAGCTCTTCTCGAGAAGCTGTTTGCCCAGGGCCAGGACGGCTTCGTCCTCGACCGGCGCAATCAGGACAGGATCGGCCAGCATGCGGGCCTGGTCGTTGGCGAGGATCATCTCGGCCGAGGGCGGGCCGCTCCATTCGGCCTTGATCGAGGCCGATTGCAGCATCAGTTCGACCTTGCGGCGGCGGGTGTAGCTGACCAGCAGGACGGAGACGCCCTTCTTGCCCGCGCGGCCGGTACGCCCCGAGCGGTGCAGCAGGCCGGCCTTGTTGACCGGGATCTCGGCATGGATGACCAGCCCCAGATCGGGCAGGTCGAGACCGCGGGCGGCGACGTCGGTGGCGACGCAGACGCGGGCATGGCCGTCGCGCAGGGCCTGCAGGGCCTCGGAGCGCTGGCTCTGGGTCAGTTCGCCCGACAGGCCGACGACGGAGAAGCCGCGCTCGCGCAGGGACGAGGTCAGGTGCTTCACCCGCTCGCGCGTGTTGGCGAACACCAGGGCACCGGGGGCCTCGAAATAGCGAAGCACGTTGACGACGGCGAGCTCGACCTCGTTCGGGGCGACGCGGATGGCCTTGTATTCGATGTCGGCGTGCGAGGCGTTGCCCGCGACTGTGTCGATCCGCAGCGCGTCCTTCTGATAGGTCTTGGCCAACTGCACGATGTCGCGCGCCAGGGTGGCCGAGAACATCAGGGTGCGGCGTTCCGCCGGGGCGGTCTCGAGTATGAAGGTCAGGTCCTCGTGGAAGCCCATGTCCAGCATCTCGTCGGCTTCATCGAGCACGACCCTGCAAGGTCGTCAGGTCCAGCGAGCCGCGCTCCAGGTGGTCGCGCAGGCGGCCGGGGGTGCCGACGACGATGTGGCAGCCGCGGTTCAGCGCCTGACGCTCCACCTTCGGGTCCATGCCGCCGACGCAGGAGACGATGCGGGCGCCGGTCTTGGCGTAGAGCCACTGCAGTTCGTTCGAGACCTGCAGGGCCAGTTCGCGGGTCGGGGCGATGACCAGAGCCACCGGCGCGCCAAACTCGGCGAATTTCTCGGCCTCGCCCAGCAGGGTGGGGGCAAGGGCGAGACCGAAGGCCACGGTCTTGCCGGAACCGGTCTGGGCGGAGACCAGCAGGTCGCGGCCCTGTTCGGCCTCCAGCACGGCGGATTGCACCGGCGTGGGCTCGGCATAGCCGCGTTCGGAAAGGGCGCGGTCGAGCGCGGGATGACTGGCGGGGAAGGGCATGGGGCGGTCCAATAGCACGATTCAGCGCGCGAACGGTCGGCGCAGAAGGCGGCGGACGGCGGCGTATGAGGGGAAATAACGGCGGAATGGTGAAAGCCACCGAATTGAGGCTGCGCCCCTTACAGGACGTTTGGCGGCTTTACCAATTGGAGAGCCTGCCGGGTGGATAATCGCCGGGTTCAGACAGGCATCCCTCATGTTCGTGCTTCGCGCCGCCGGCTCAACGCTTCTGGTCTACGCCCTGTTCAACGCCGCCTTCGGCCTGAACCGGCAGGAACTGCCATGGGTGATCTCGGCCGTTCTGCTGACCATCGGCGGCATCGCCCTGCTGCTGGCGCAGCCGTGGTCGCGGATTGTGGTGTTGGCCGCCGCCGCTGCCGCCGCTGCCGTGGGCGCAATCAGCCAGTTCCGCACCGCGCAGGACGTCAATATCAGCCTTGAGTCCGCTACCGTCGCCTGGGCGCTGTGGTCAGCCCTGTGGCTGGCGACGGCCTACATCGGTTCCAAATATCTGTCTGACAAGGGCGTCGTTCTGGTCGAGTTGTAGACCACGAACTGCGATCTCCGACACGGTCGATTAAGCCTCTTGCTGCAGGATGCGGCCTTCGTTGAACGCAGCCTGAGACCGGGTCAGGTCACACTGGAGTGTCGAGAGCCAAGATGGGAGTTGAGCGGTT
>VFBG01000204.1 GCA_006515835.1 bacterium
TCAGCTCCGCCTCCATAAGCAGCCAGCCGCCGTCCGCGTCCGGGGCCATGTCGATGCGGGCATAGAGCAGGTCCTCGCCGATCGCCGCCAGCGTCTGTTCCGCCAGCGCCAGGGCGGTCGCGGGCGGCTCTGGCAGGGCGACATAGCCGCCGCCGTACTGGACCTGGACCCGGAACTCGCCCGGGATGGGCCGCTTGTTGACGATGTGGCTGAGCTTTCCGCCGAAGAACAACAGCGAGGTCTCGCCCTCACTCTCGATGCTCGGCAGATAGGGCTGGATCATCGCCGGCCCCTCGGGCGCGCCGACCATGGGCTCGCCCCGCGACAGCCGCAGCGTCCTGTACGCTCCGCCTGAAACGCGCGGCTTGACCACAATCTGATCCGTCCCGAACCGGTCAAAAGCGGCGTCGGCGTCGGCCTGGGTCGGGCCGTCGATCCAGACGGTGTCCGGCAGGGCCACGCCCTGATCGGCCAGCCGCCCAAGGTAGCTCTTGTCCGAATTCCAGCCCAGCACCGACGGCGGGTTCAGCATCTTCACCCCCGCCGCTTCCCAGGTCGCGCAGGCCTGCATCCAGCGCGCGTGGTCGCGGTGATAGCCCCAGGCGATCACCGGCAGGACCAGCGGAAACCGCATCAGGCCCGAGGCGTCCCCGATATGGTCCGTCCATGCCGTCGGAACTGCCGTCAGCCCGGCCGTCGCGAGGGCCTCGGCCAGTCGCTCCAGCACGCCGGGCCACTGGCCGGCATAGGAGGGGTCGGCGGCATCGGGGGTCAGGACGGCGATCTCGGTCATGTGCGCCTCATAGCCAATCGGCGGCAATCGCATAAGGCTTTCCTTATGCTTTTCGGATGACGGCGGGCCGCCTGTCCGCTATGGCCCCGCCCATGACCCAGAACACCGCCACCTACGACGTCTGCGCCGTCGGCAACGCCATCGTCGATGTCCTCGCCCCCTGCGAACCTGCCTTCCTGACGGCCCAGGGCCTGACGCCCGGCTCGATGCAGCTGGTCGACGCCCAACAGAGCGCCGCCCTCTACGCCGCCATGGCCGCGGGCGTGGAGGCCTCGGGCGGTTCGGCGGGCAACACTGTCGCCGGCGTCGGCAGCTTCGGCGGCCGCGCAGCCTATATCGGCAAGGTGGCCGACGACGTGCTGGGCGGGGTCTTCAGCCATGACATCCGCGCCGCCGGGGTCGCCTTCGACACCCCGGTCCTGCCCGGCGCCGCCACCGGTGCCTGCATGATCAACGTCACGCCTGACGGCCAGCGCACCATGTGCACCTTCCTCGGTGCCGCCAACCAGCTCGAGGCCGCCGACATCGACGCCGCCCTGATCGGCACCTCGGCCATCGTCTATCTGGAAGGCTATCTGTTCGACCCGGCCCCGGCCCGCGCCGCCTTCGAAGCCGCCGCCGCCGCCGCCCACGCCGCCGGGCGCAAGGTCGCCATCACCCTGTCCGACACCTTCGTCGTCGCCCGCTGGCGCGCCAAACTTCTGGCCTTCATCGAGGCCTCGGCCGACATCGTCCTCGCCAACGAAGGCGAACTGGCCGCCCTGTTCGAGACCGAGGACTTTGACGCCGCCGCTTCGCAGCTCGCGTCAATGGTTGACGTCGCCGCCATCACCCGCGGCGAATCCGGTTCGGTGGTCGTCTCGGGCGACGAACGCGTCGCCATCGCCGTCGTGCCCGTCGACAAGGTCGTCGACACCACCGGCGCCGGCGACCAGTACGCCGCCGGCTTCCTGCTCGGCCTTGCTCGCGGCCTGTCGCTGGAAGACGCCGGCAAGCTCGGCTCGCTCGCGGCCGCCGAGGTCATTGCCCACTGGGGCCCAAGGCCGATGACGTCGCTGGAGGGGTTGGCGAAGGATGCAGGGCTGACGCTCGGGTTAGTGACGAGTGGCTAGTGATTGGCTCCCCGCAGCCGATCCAGCAGCCACTAACCACTAACCACTAGCCACTCCTCACCCCCGCCTGATCGTCACATACAGCGCCCCATCCCCGCCGTGATGTCGCGCGGCTGAAGCGAACCCCGACACCACGCCTCTCAGCGCCGGCGCCTGCAGCCACTCGTGCACCGAGGCGCGGATGACGCCCGTGCCGCCGCGTCGGCCCTGGCCCGTAACGACCAGCACCGAGCGATAGCCGCGCGCCTGGGCGCCGTGCAGAAAGGCCGTCAGCGCGTCCTGGGCCTGGAAACGGCCATAGCCGTGCAGGTCGATCTTCGCCTCGATCGGATCGCGTTCGCGCGACAGCCGGCGCTGCCGGCGCGGTTCGAGCT
>VFBG01000027.1:0-4970 GCA_006515835.1 bacterium
CTGGCGAATATCAGCTCAACGGCGCGACCGTGAACGCCAACCTGGGCGCAGGGAACCTGCTCCAGGTTTCGGGCATCTCGACGCTGAACGGGACTTCTGCTTCGGAGGCCGTCACCGTCGCCGGCGGCGTCCTGACCCTCGGTGCTTCGGATCGCTTGTCCGACACCGCCACGCTCCTGATCGGCGCGAGCGGAACGCTGGACCTGGGCGCCTTCGACGAAACGGTCGGCATCGCCGGACTGTCCGGCAAGCTGGATGGAACCGGCACGCTGTCGGCGAGCGAGTACCAGCTGAACGGCGCGACCGTGAACGCCAACCTGGGCGCCGGGAACCTGTTCCAGGTTTCGGGCATCTCGACGCTGAACGGCACTTCGGCTTCGGAGGCCGTCACCGTCGCCGGCGGCGTTCTGACCCTCGGTGCTTCGGATCGCCTGTCCGACACAGCCACTCTGGTGGTCGGCGCGGACGGCACGCTGGATATCGCCGCCTTTGACGAAACCGTCGGCCTGCTGGGCCTGTCGGGCACGCTAAACGGAACCGGTACGCTGACGGCCGACGAGTACCAACTCAACGCAGCGACGGTGAACGCCAACCTGGGCGCCGGAAACCTGTTCCAGATCTCGGGCAACTCGACGCTGACCGGCACTTCGGCCTCGGAAGCCGTGACGATCGCCGGAGGCACCTTGGCTCTCGGGGGCTCGAACCGCCTTTCCGACACCGCCACAGTGGTGGTCGGCAGCGGAGCCGAGCTGAACCTGAACGCTTTCAACGACACCATCGGCCTGCTCGGGCTGTCGGGCACGCTGAACGGTACGGGCACGCTCACGGCCGGCCAGTACCAGCTCAACGGCGCGACCGTGAATGCCAACCTCGGTGCCGGCGACCTGATCCAGGTCTCGGGCGTCTCGACGCTGAACGGGACCTCTGGCTCACAGTTCGTCAGCATTGCGGGCGGAACCCTGTCCCTGGGCGCCTCGAACCGCCTGTCTGACACCGCCACGGTGGTGGTCGGCGGCGGAGCCATACTGAACCTCAACGCTTTCAACGACACGGTCGGCCTGCTGGGCCTGTCGGGCACGTTGAACGGCACGGGCACGCTGACGGCGGCGGAAACGCAGCTGAACGGCGCGACGGTGAACGGCAATCTCGCCGGAGCTCGCCTGTTCAACCTGGCCGGCGAGTCGATCCTGAACGGCACGGCGGCGCAGAACCTGGTTTCGGTTCAGGGCGGCACGCTCCGCCTGGGCGCTTCCGAGCGTCTGTCCGACGCGGCGACGGTTTCGGTCTCGTCCGGCGCGACCCTGGCGGTCGGTGCCTGGCAGGAGCGGATCGGTTCACTGTACGGCATGGGTGACGTGAGCATCGGCTCCACCGGCCGCCTGACGCTGGGCGGAGCGGAGTCCGGGTTCGGCGGGCGGCTCAGCGGCGCGGGCACCCTCGCTCACGCCGGCGGACTGTTCACCCTCCTGGGTGACCACACGATCGCAAACATCATCAATCAGGCGGGCGAGCTGCGTTTCATCGGCTCCACGACCGGCGCCGTTTCGGTGACGGGTGGTACCCTGACGGGCGCCGGCACGATCGGCGGCGCGCTGTCGGTGTCGAACGGCGCCGTTCTCTCGCCGGGACTGGCGGGTCAGCTGAACGGCATTGGCGGCTTCACCGTTGGCGGACTCACCCTGACCGGCGGTCGATTGAACCTCGATGTCACCGGAACGGCCGCCGGCAGCCTGATCGACCAGATCCGGGTGCTGGGCACCGCTGTCCTGACGGGCGGCACGGTCGCGCCGACCTTCCAGGGGCCGGCCTCTGGGTTCAACTTCTCGACCCGCTACCTCTTCCTCCAGGCCAACAACCTCGTCGGCTCCTTCTCCAACGGCTCGACGTTCACGGCCGCAGCCCAGGACGGTCTGTTCTGGCGCGTTCGCTACGATCTCGCCCCCAACAGCGCTGTGCTGGAATTGCGTCAGTTGACGAACTTCGATCCGGGCCTGGCGGGGACTGAAAACCAGGGCGCGGTTGGTTCGGCGTTCAGCATCGGACAACTCGAGGCCTCCGATGACTATGCCGGCGTTCTGTCGATCCTCGCCGGCCTGTCCGTCGCCGAGCGGAATGCGGCCTTTGACAGCGTCTCGGGCGAGGCGCTGGCCGACATGACCACCTCGCTGTTCTCCGCCAACGACCACTTCATGCAGACCGTGCAATCCTCGGGCGGTCGCGGTGATGACAACTCGGGCTCGCTCAGCTTCGCCAGCCAGTTGTCGCTGTCCGCGGATCGCGCCAGCCCGGCCAGCCAGCTGGCCGGCGTGCTGAACGCCTACGATCCGGGCGCGTCCATGAGCGGCGCGAGCGGCGGCTGGGTGTCGGTCTTCACCGGCGACCAGGAACTGGAAGGCAAGATCGCCGGCCAGGCCACCGTCGACAGCCGCCACAGCGGCTTCGCCGGCGGCTACGGAGTGTCGAACGGGCCCTGGAGCTTCGGCGGCGCGGCCGGCGTGTCGCGGATGGAAGGTGATGTCGTGGCTCGCGCGTCGAGCTATGAGACCGACCTCAGCCACGCGGCCGGATACTTCGGCTACGATGACGGCCAGTGGGCCGCCGATGTTACCGCGTCGGTCTTTGGCGGCGAGGCGGACACGCGCCGTGTCGTCACCGTCGGCCCGTTCAGCGGAACGGCGATCGGCGACACACACGCGGAAGGCCAGGCGATCGCCGCCAGCGTCTCGCGTCGCTTCCGTTTCGAGGACGACGGCACGGTTGCCCTCGGCGTCATCGGGACGGCGTCCAACGCATCGGTCGACGGCTTCACAGAAACCGGCGCCGGTGCCCTGTCGCTGACGGCCGCCGGCTTGGAGCGGGACTGGCAGACGCTGAACTTCAGCGCCCGCGGCACCCAGCCCTACCGGGTCAACGGTCGGACGATGAAGGTCTATGGCGGCCTGGGCGTCCTGGTCACCACCGGCGACCGTCAGGCCAGCGGCGACATGCGCTTCACCGGCGCGCCGACCGGCTTCGGAGCCTTCACAATCGAAGGTGCCGAAACGCCGCCGTTGGCCGGCGTTACGGATTTCGGGCTTGAGATCGAGACCGCTGATGGCGTCTCCATCTCCGCCGGATACCGAGGCGTATTCAGCGAGCGCCTGAACGACAACCAGATTGGAATGAAGCTGAACGTTCGCTGGTAGCAAACCCCCGGCCCGACGCTGACTTGTCTGCGTCGGGCGCGATCGGCGCGCGATCCCGGTTGGGGGCGTTGGGCAAGGCGGTGCGCGCGCTGCGCTGAGCCGACCGTAACGGCAGAAGCTGTTGCATCGCACCATGGAGGCGATCAAATGTCCTCGGCCATGGATGGCCGGATGGAATGCTGATGGCTGCATCGCCTTTCCCTGCCTATGTCAGCACGCGGGGGTCATCGCCGGCCGTGGATTTTGTCGGCGCGCTTCTGGCAGGAGTGGCGCCCGATGGGGGGCTCTATGTCCCGGCGTTCTGGCCCGAAATTTCCGCGCTTCCGGCGGCTTCCATTGATGCCATCGCCCTGGCCAACGCGATTCTCGCTCCGTTCGTTGGCGAAGCCCTAGAGGCCGGTGTGCTGGAGCGGGCGACGGCCCGGCTGACGGAACAATTTCGTCATGCGGAAACCACGCCGCTTATCGAACTCGAGCCCGGCCTGTTCGTGCTCGAGCTGTTCCACGGTCCCACGGCGGCATTCAAGGACTACGCCATGCAGATGGTGGCGGTTCTGGGGGAGGCCGCGCTGGCCGGCCGGGGCGAGCGGCTGCTGCTCGTGACCGCGACCAGCGGGGATACTGGCGCGGCGGCGGTTCGGGCCTTTGGAGGCATGGACCGGATCGACCTCGTGGTGCTGCATCCTTTGGGACGCGTTTCGCCAGTACAACGGTTGCAGATGACGACGGCCGGTGCCGCCAATGTGCTGAACCTGGCGGTGCGGGGCGATTTCGACGACTGCCAGCGTCTGGTGAAGCAGCTGTTGGCGCATCCCGGTCTGACGGCCGGACGGCGGGTGAGTTCCGTCAACTCCATTAACTGGGCGCGGCTGGCCGGCCAGATTCCCTACTATGCCAGCGCGGCGCGATCGTTGGGGTCACAGGCAGCCCATGCGACCTATGTCGTGCCGACCGGCAATTTCGGAGACGCGTTCGCTGGTTGGGCGGCGCGACGTATGGGGTTGCCCATGGGCGGGCTTCTGGCCGCCACGAACCGGAACGACGCCCTGGTGCGCGCGCTCGAGACCGGCATTTATGAGCGCACCCAGGCCGTGCCAACCGCCAGCGTCAGCATGGACGTGCAGGCACCATCCAATTTCGAACGACTGGTGTTCGAAGCCTCCGGCAGGGACAGTGCCCTGACGCGCGGCCTCTTCGAAGGTTTCGCACGCGATGGACGTTTGACGCTGCCAGGCGAGTTGCTGGCGGCCTTGCGTCGCGAGGTGGGGGCGGTTTCCGTCAGCGAGGCAGAAACAGCGCAGGAAATAGCACGGACGTGGGCCCAGGCCGGGCGGGTGGTCTGTCCGCACACGGCAGTGGCGTTGCACGCCGCGCGGCGTCTGGACCGGTCATCGGGCCCCGTGGTTGCACTGTCGACGGCGCATCCCGCCAAATTTCCGGAGGCAGTGGAGGCCGCCCTGGGGTTTGCCCCGGAACGCCCGCCGCAGCTTGAGGGTCTGGAAGGGCGGACAGAAGTGTTCGAGATCGTGGACCCGACCTTGGCGGCGGTGCTCGCCGCAATTGGCTGAGCTCAGGCCGCCAATGCCTGTTTCGTCCACCAATCCAGGCGACGCAGGAACGGGGCAGGGTCCTTAGGTGTCACCAGGGCCTTGGGATCGTGGAACAGACGATCATGCAGACGCGTCAGGGTGAAGCGAACGGCCGCGACGGCCCCGAGCTCGGGAAGGGCGGCGCGTTCGGCGGGGTTCAGGGGACGGACCCCTTCATATCCTGACTGGAAGGCCG
>VFBG01000027.1:4994-21762 GCA_006515835.1 bacterium
CGGGCAGAGCAGTGCCTTCGGCGTCGAAACCCCATGCGGACAGGGCGATCGCCAGGTCGTAGGCGAGGACGTCGGTGCAAGCGAAATAGAAGTCGATCAAGCCAGTTGGCGCGTCGCCCTCGAACAGCAGGTTGTCCGGAAAATAGTCCGCGTGAATCGGTCCGACGGGGAGGTGCACGGCCGGGTCCGGACCGCGGTCGTCAACCCAGGGTGCCATGAGGTCGAGCATGCTCTGGTCCGCTCCGATCGCGCGCGTTTGGCAGCGATCGAACAGGGCGCGCCGGGCGGCGGCCCCGACCGGGTTGGGACGGATCAGTGAATAGTCGGCGCCGGCGATATGCAGGCGGGCCAGCAAAGCCCCGGCCGCGACCTGATTCTCCAGCGACGGCTCCCGCTTCCAGGCACCGGGGAGCCATTCGAGGAGGGCGGCTGGGCGGTCATTCAGGCGCAAGATCGCCCGGCCGTGGCGATCTTTCAACGGCCGGGCACAGGGCAGGCCGGCCGCAGCGGCGTGGGTGGTCAGGCCGAGGCAGAAGGGCAGGGCGGCTTCGTTGGTGCGGCCCTCGAACAGGGTCAGGACGAAACGCCCCCCATCTGTGTCGACCCGGTAATTGGTGTTTTCGACCCCTTCGGCGATCGGCGTCAGCGCGCGCAGCGGGCCGAGGCCGAAGCGTCGAATGAAGGGTTCGGCGTCAGCCTCCTCAACCTGGGTGAATACGGCCACGTCAGTCGGTCTGACGCGCGAAACGGTGGGCAGCGAGATCGGACAAGTCCGCAAGCAGGCTCTCGGCCGTCGCCCAGCGCCCGGCACCGCGACCGCGGGAACGAACGACGGATCCATCGGCGGCGATGACCTTCAAGGCGTTGCCCTCTCCCTTGAGCGTGGCGAACAGTGAATCCATTGGTCCGGCGACGAGCCGAACCTCGCCGACCACCTTGCCCCCTTCCAGCCGACAACGACAGAGCTGTCGTGTACCCGGCGAGGGCAGGTCTTCGGCGGAAAGCACATCGCGCGGAATATCGATCTCTTCCGGCATGACGCCGAAGGCTTCGAAGGCGAGCAGACGCACCTTGGCGGCGGCGTCGAGACCCTCAAGGTCGGATGAAGGATCCTCCTCGGCGAATCCGGCCGCGCGCGCCTCGGCCAGCGCGACGTCAAAAGACACGCCCGCGCCCAGCCGATCGAGCATGAAATTGACCGTGCCGTTGAGCACCGCTTCAAAGGCAAGGACAGGACCTGCGGCACGCACGGCGTGCAGGGTCTCGACCATCGGAACGCCGCCGCCGATAGACGCGGACCAGAGCAGTTTCGCCTCGTGCAAGTCGGCGAGGGCGAGCAGACCGGCGGTGTCGCGGCTGACCGCCTGTTTGTTGGCGCTGGCGACGTCGATGCCGCGCTCGAGGGCGGCGCGGATCAGGGCGTGACCAGCCTCGGCTTCGGAAAGCGCCTCAAGCAGGATGTCGGGACCCCTGTCGAGCAGTGCAGCCGGATCAGCGACGAGCAACGGTGCCAGGGCGGCTGCGCTCACGCCAGGAACGTCCCGGGTCTTGGCGGGGTCGCGGACCAGCACGCCGACGAGCTCGAACCTTCGGTCGCCCAGAAGGCGGGCCAGGGCACCGCCGCCAACCACGCCGCACCCGGCGACCACGACCCTGAGCGGCCGGGAGGGCTGCACCGGACGCGGCATGTCGCCAAGGGGCCCGATGACGGTCCGATGGCCGTCGGCGTGATTGCGTACTTCGACGCTCAATCGGCGCGCTTCGGCGAGATCCAGGGCGTCCGGCTGGACCAGGCCGCCGCCCAGCGCCTTGGCCTCGGCCCAACTGGCACGGTCGTATCGGCGCGCCGCCGGGTTGGAATTGGGATCCCGGTCATAGAGTCCGTCCACGTCTTTCACGAGCTGGACGTGGTCGAGTCCCAGCTCGGCGGCGAGGAACAGGGCGGTCAGGTCGGAGCCGCCGCGTCCCATCAGAACCACACGACCCTCCGGCGAAAGCGCGCCGAAGCCCGGGACCACGACGACCTCGTTTTCGTCCAGCGCAAAGTCCAGCGCAGACCGGTTCAGGGCGACGGGGCGAGCGTGCTCGACCGGGCCGTCCGCGACAATGCCGAGCTCGCGCACCGACAGCGTCTTCGCGCTCAAGCCGACGCGATCGCAGGCGATGGCGACCAGGGCGGCAGATCGCTCCTCGCCCTGCACGACATAGGCCGGCAACAGGGGGTTGTCGTGGGTCAGCCCGAGGGCTTGCGCTTCAGCGAGGAGTCGATCGGTTTCGCCCGCGAAGGCCGAGACGACGGCGACCACCCGGCGGCCGCGGCGTACCTCGGCGTAGATGCCCGAGGCGACCGCCGGCGCGTCCGCGGGGCCGGACAGGACCGAGCTGCCGAACTTCATCACCACAACGGGGCGAGAAGGGAGCGCTGGCGATACGGCCAGTGGTTCGGAGCGTAGGAGGGCGAGGCTGGGCATGATCGGGGCTTTCGAAGTGATGCGGCAGGAGGTGGCCGGAAATGAAAAACCCCGCCCGGGGGTCCGGGCGGGGTTGGGTTTTTGCGATCCTGAGCTTTGGTGCGCGCTAACCGGTCCCCGCCATGGGCGTGGTGATGGTGGTGATGGTCATGGTCGTACCGAGGCCGCCGGCGCGCACGGCCGCACAGCCGCGCGGGGCGGTTGGTCGGTCGGCCGGGGCGATTGTGGAACGGTTCAAGAGACCAGGCTCGCGTTTAAAGACGTCAGGCAGGCTGCGGGATGCGGGGCGTCGGCGTCAAGCCGTTCGGCAAGAATATTTCCGGAAATGCCAAGAACAGGTCGGTTTGACTGAGCAAGCCCAGAAATATGAGCCCTTAACGACACGGATTTGCTCATCAGCATCAGGCCCAGTGCATCTGTACGCGGTGCGCGGCCGCCCAGTGGATAGCCCGCAATCCGTCAATGACGGCATTGGCGGCGGCCCGGGTGCCCAGGGACCCGCCCAGATCTTCCGTCACAGCCCCCGCCGACAGAACGGCGGCGACGGCGGCCTCGATCGATGTGGCTTCATCCTCCAGCCCCAGGCTGTGGCGAAGCATCAGGGCGGCGGACAGGATCGTCCCGACCGGATTCGCCTTGTCCTGGCCAGCGATGTCAGGTGCCGAGCCGTGGATCGGTTCGAAGAGGCCAGGACCTTCCGCGCCCAGCGACGCTGACGGCAGGAGCCCGATGGAACCGCCCAGCACCGAAATCTCATCGGACAGGATGTCGCCAAACATGTTCTCGGTCAGGATCACGTCATACTCGCGAGGTTTGCGGATCAGATGCATGGCCATGGAGTCAACGAGGGCATGTTCCAGCTGTACGCGTGGAAATTCCTCGGCGTGGATGCGGGTGACGACCTCGCGCCACAGCCGGCTGGTCTCCATCACATTGGCCTTGTCCACTGAAGTGACCTTGCCGCGCCGCAGCTGGGCGGTCCTGAAGGCGGCGCGGGCGATGCGTTCGATCTCGGGGACGGTGTAGACGCACAGGTCGGTGGCGCGATCGGCGGTGCGGGTCTTTTCTCCGAAATAGATCCCGCCGGTCAGTTCGCGGAACACGATCAGGTCGACCCCCTCGACGATCTCGCGCTTCAGCGGCGAGCGGTGAGCCAGCACGGGCGACACCTGCAGAGGCCGCAGATTGGCGAACAGGCCCATGGCCTTGCGCAGGCCCAGCAGCCCCTCCTCGGGCCGGCGCGCGCCGCCGTCCCATTTCGGCCCGCCCACGGCGCCCAGCAGGACCGCGTCCGCGGCCAGACATGCGCTGACCGTCTCCGGGGGCAGGGGATCGCCGGTCGCGTCAATGGCCGCGCCGCCGATCATATGCTCGTGGAAGCGGAACTTGTGTTCGAAGAAGTCGCCGATGACCGCCAGCACGGCGCGGGCGGCGTGGACGACCTCGGGGCCGACGCCGTCGCCGGGCAGGACGACGATGTCGAAGGTGCGGGGAGCGGGCATCAGGCGGGTTCCATTTCATGGGCGGCTTCAAAGGCCGCGATGTCGGGCAGGCGGGCTTGCAGCCAGCCGAGAGTGTCGACGCCGTCCAGCAGGCATCGGCGTGCGAAACGTTCGACTGTGAAGGGCGTCGGGGCTGCGTTGCCGCGACGGATCTCTTCGGCCTCGAGGTCGATCGTCACCGGCTGGTCGGGGAAGGCGGCGAGATCATCCCAGGTGGCCTGGTCGACCTCGATCGGCAGCAGGCCGGTCTTGAGGGCGTTGGAGGTGAAGATGTCCGCGATCGACGTCGAGATCACCGCCCTGAAGCCGTAGTCGACAAGGGCCCAGGGGGCGTGCTCGCGTGAGGAGCCGCAGGCGAAATTCGGCCCTGCCAGCAGGATGCGGCGCTCGGTCGGGTCGATCCGGTTCAGCACCGCTTCGGGTTTGGGAGTGCCGTCGGTCTCGTAGCGCCAGTCATAGAAGGCGGCCTCGCCCAGCCCTTCGCGCGAGGTGGTGGTCAGGAAGCGAGCCGGGATGATCTGGTCGGTGTCGATATTGGCCTGGCTGAGCACTACGCACTGCGACGTCAGACCTTGCAGGGGCTCAGGCATCGATGGCCTCCTTCAGGTAGATGCGGGGATCGGTCAGGACGCCGGCGACCGCGCTGGCGGCTGCGGTGGCCGGACTGGCCAGGATGGTCCGTGCGCCCTTGCCCTGACGGCCCTCGAAATTGCGGTTCGATGTCGAGACGGCGAGTTGGCCGGGCCCCACGAAATCGCCGTTCATGGCGATGCACATGGAACAGCCGGGCAGCCGCCATTCGGCACCCGCGTCGATGAAGACGCGGTCCAGTCCCTCGGCCTCGGCATCGCGACGGACCGCCTCCGACCCCGGGACCACCAGCATCCGGACGCCGGGACTGACCTTGCGTCCGCGCAGGACATCGGCGGCCGCGCGCAGGTCGGGCAGTCTTCCGTTGGTGCAGGAGCCGACAAACACGACGTCGACCGGGTGGCTGGTGGTCGGCTCGCCGGCCGTGAAGCCCATATAGGCCAGCGCCCTCGCGCCCGTGGCGTCGCGGGGTTCGGGCACCGGCGCGCCTACCGCGGACCCGGCGTCTGGCGTTGTGCCCCAGGTCGCCATTGGCCGGATCGCGTCTCCGTCGATCTCGATCTCGCTGTCGAACACCGCGCCAGGATCGCTCCTGAGGGTCAGCCAGTCGGCGGCGGCCCGTCCGAACGCCGCGCCGGACGGCGCATGGCACCGGCCCTGCAGCCAGGCGACCGTCACCGGGTCAGGGGCGATCATGCCGGCCCGGGCACCTGCCTCGATCGACATATTGCAGACCGTCATCCGGCCTTCCATGTCCAGCGACCGGATAGCCTCGCCGGCGTATTCGATGACGTGACCGGTCCCGCCGCCGAAGCCGAGGCGGGCGATGATGGCCAGGGCCACGTCCTTGGCTGAGACGCCGGGTTGCAGGCTCCCCGTCACCGTCACCCGCATCGCCTTTGGCTTGCGCTGCAGGAGGCACTGGGTGGCCAGTACATGGCCGACCTCGGAGGTGCCGATCCCGAACGCCAGCGCCCCGAAGGCTCCATGGGTCGCCGTATGGCTGTCGCCGCAAACGACGGTCATGCCCGGCTGGGTCAGCCCCAGCTCCGGTCCCATGACATGGACGACGCCGCGGTCCTTACTCTCCCAACCCGCCAGGCGAATGCCGTGGCGCGTGCAGTTGGCTTCCAGACGCTCGACCTGGGAGCGGGCGGCGGAGGTCACATAGGGCCGCTCGCCATCACGGTCAGCGGGCAGGGTCGGGGTGGAGTGGTCGAGCGTGGCGAAGGTGCGGTCGGGCCGGCGCACGGACAGGCCGCGTGCCTCGATCTCGCTGAAGGCCTGAGGGCTCGTGACCTCATGCACCAGATGCAGATCGACGTAGAGCACGCCTGGGGTGTCGACCGTCTCGGGCGTGACGACGTGCCGGTTCCAGACCTTGTCGAACAGGGTCTCAGGCATGCTCCACCTCCCGCACGGTACTAGCGGGCACCGGCGTGGCGATGGGCTCAAGCCAGCCGAAACGGTCGGGCGTCGAACCGTCAAACAGTCCGCGGAAGGCCGCGTTGACCGCCTTGGTGACCGGGCCCGGACCCGCACACCGGGTCGCAATGCCATCGACTGAACGCACGGGCGTGATCTCGGCGGCCGTGCCGGTCATGAAGATTTCGTCGGCGACGTAGAGGGCCTCGCGCGGCAGCACCTGCTCGCGGGTCTCATAGCCGAGGCCCGGCCCCCTCGGACAGGCGGCCATCCGTGCCCAGCGCGATGCCTTCGCCGAAGCCGCCGACGCGGGCCTCGCGCCCGATCAGATAGCTGGACAGATAGTTGCCGCCCGCTTTCGCCCCCGAGGGCACTGTGTTCGGGGCGATGCGCGACCAGCTGGCGACGCAGGCGTCGACGCCTTTTTCCAGAGCCTCCTCGCCCAGGTAAGCCCCCCACGGAAAGGCGGCGATCGCGACGTCGATGTTCATGTCGCCCGGCCTGGGCGTCACCCCCATCCCGCACTCCCCGAGGAAGGCGATGGGACGGATGTAGGCGCTACGTAGCCCTGTCGCCCGCACCGTTGCCTTGCACGCCTCGACCAACTCGTCTTCGGTCCAGGGCAGCTGGAAATGGTACATGCGTGCGCTGTCGAACAGCCGTCGAACATGGTCGGTCAGGCGGAATCCGCGCGGCCCGTCGGGGGTGTCATAGACGCGGATGCCCTCGAACACCGAGGTGCCATAGTGCAGCGCGTGGCTCATCACATGAATCTTCGCATCGGCCCAGGGCGTCAGTTCGCCATTGATCCAGATGTGTTCAGCCAACGGCCGCATAGGCGGGTTCCTCGTAACAGGGGACAGGACGGGCGGCCTCGACGATGGCCAGCAGTTCTCGATCGTCGATTTCGCCGATCTGGTCGGCGCGGGTCTTGAAGCCGGAAAAGGCCGCGTTGAGATGCTCGCCGGCCAGGATATGGCCGAGGGCCTCGGCGCGCTTCGCGACGGCATGGCGACCCGAGTGTTTGCCCAGCACGAAGCTGGTGCCGTCGAAACCGACGTCCTGCGGCCGCATGATCTCATAGGTCCGGCTGTCGGCCAGCATGCCGTGCTGATGAATGCCGGCCTCGTGGGCGAACGCGTTCATGCCGACGATGGCCTTGTTGCGGGGCGTCGGCACCTGCGTGATCTCGCACAGCATCCGGCTCGCGCGCACCAGCTGGGTCGTGTCGGCTTTGGTGTGCAGGCCGTAGCGGTCCGCGCGGGTCCGGATCGCCATGATGATTTCCTCGATCGAGGCATTCCCGGCGCGTTCGCCGATGCCGTTGATGGCACCCTCGACCTGACGTGCCCCGGCCTCGACGGCGGACAGGCTGTTGGCGACAGCCAGACCCAGGTCGTCATGGCAATGGGTCGAGAAGATCACCTCCGGGAACCGGGCCCGCACCCTGGTGATCAGGGTACGGAAGATATCGCCGATCTCCGTCGGCGTGGCGTAGCCGACTGTGTCCGGGATGTTCAGCGTCGAGGCGCCTGCAGCCGCCGCGACCTCGCAGATTTCGGCGAGAAATCCGGGTTCGGTGCGGATGGCGTCTTCGGGACTGAACTCCACGTCATCGAAACGGGTACGGGCATAGCGGATCGCCCGATCGGCGGTTTCCAGCACCTCGTCCGTCGTCATCCGCAGCTTGGCCGCCCGGTGGATCGGGCTGGACCCCAGGAAGATGTGCACGCGGCGTTCCTCCGTGCCACGCAGGGCGCGCCAGGCCGCATCGATATCGGCTTCGCCGGCGCGGGCGAGTGAGCAGAACACGGGGCCTTCGGCTCCGCGTCCGACTTCACCGACGACCCGTCGCACGCCTTCTTCGTCGCCGGGCGAGGCGGCGGCGAAACCGGCCTCGATGACGTCGACCTTCAGGTCCGCCAGCACCTGGGCCAGCCGGACCTTGTCGTCGGGCGACATGGAGAAGCCCGGTGCCTGTTCGCCGTCCCTCAGGGTGGTGTCGAAGACGATGACCCGGTTCGGATCAGCGGCGACGGCCTTTGCAATCCGGCTCATACGACCCTCTCTGGATGAGGGGCGGTACGGGTGACGCCGAACAGCTTGTCGATCTGTCGGCCCAGGGTCTCGGTGCAGCGCGCCGCATCGCGGCCGCGTACGGCGATCTCGACCCGGCGACCGCTGCCCTCGTCGCACAGCGACAGGCCGTCGATGTGGAAGCCGCGGCGCTCGACAAGCCCGATCAGGCGCTGGAGCGAACCGTCGGCGCGGTCGATATGCAGGTGCAGGGTATTGGCGGTCATGTCAGGCGCCTTCCATCATTTCGGCGTTGTTTTTTCCGGGCGGGACCAGTGGCCACACGTTCTCCCGGGGATCGATGATCACGTGCGCGAGGCAGGGGCCTTCGGCGGCCAGCAGGCGGGCGATCCCGGCCTCGACCTCCTCACGCCGACTAATTCGGAAGGCCTCGACGCCGAAGGCCTCGGCGACCTTCACGAAGTCCGGATTGTCCGAGAGATCGACCTCGGAATAGTTCTGGTTGAAGAACAGCTCCTGCCACTGGCGGACCAGCCCCAGCGAACTGTTGTCGAGCAGCAGGATCTTCACTGCCACGCCGTAGCGGCGCAGCGTCGCCAGCTCCTGGACGTTCATCATGAACCCGCCGTCGCCGGCGATGACGACCACAGTGGCGTCCGGATCGGCCAGTTTGGCGCCGATCCCCGCCGGCAGGCCGAAGCCCATGGCCCCGAGGCCACCCGAGGTCAGGTGAGCCTCGGGCCGGGCGAACCGACAGTGCTGGGCCGCCCACATCTGGTGCTGGCCGACGTCGCAGGCCGCGACGAAATCGTCGCCCGCCGCTTCCGAGATCGCCTTAAGCAGGGCGGGTGCATAGACACCTTCGCCGGGCGCGTCATAGCGGAAGGCCGTCCGTGTGGCACGGGCGGCGCAGCGCATCATCCACGGATCGATCCGCAGCGGCGTCCCTGCCAGGTGCGCGGTCAGCGCCTCGATCGCGGGGGGCAGTTCGCCGGCGACCGCGATCCAGGTCTGGCGCAGCTTGCCGATCTCGGATGCATCGATGTCGAAGTGGACGACGCGGGCATGGGGCGCGAACTCCGCCAGCTTGCCGGTCGCGCGGTCGTCGAAACGGGCTCCGAAGACGATCAGCAGATCCGTCTCCTGCACGGCCTCATTGGCCGCGCGGGTGCCATGCATCCCGAGCATGCCCAGGGCGCCGGGGGCGTCCGTAGCGATGGTCCCCAGAGCGTTCAGGGTGGAGACGGACGGAATGCCGGTCATCTCGGCGAAGACGCGCAACTTGTCGACCGCGCCGCCGATCTTCACCCCGCCGCCGACATAGATCAGCGGCCGCTCGGCCTGCCGGATCGCCTCGGCGGCCTGGCCGATCGCGTCGTGGTCAATCGGGACAACCGCGTTGGGATAGTGGAAGCCGAAATCCTCGGTCGTCTGTCCGACCTGAACGTCCTTGGGCAGGTCGATCAGGACCGGTCCGGGACGGCCCGAGGCGGCGATGTGGAAGGCCTCCTCGACAGCTGCCGGGATATCCGCCGGATCGCGCACCAGGATTGAGTGTTTCACGATCGGCAGGGTAACGCCCAGGATGTCGATCTCCTGGAAGGCGTCAGTGCCCATGACCGCCTGGGCGACATTGCCGGTGATGCAGACGACCGGAATCGAATCCATCATCGCGTTGGCAATGCCGGTGATCAGGTTGGTGGCGCCGGGTCCGGAGGTGGCCAGGCAGACCCCGACCTTGCCGCTGCGCCTTGCATAGGCGTCGGCGGCGAAGGCGGCGGCCTGTTCGTGCCGGACCAGAATGTGGCGCAGCGACGATCCGGTCAGGGCGTCATAGACCGGCATGATGGCACCGCCGGGATAGCCGAACACCACCTCGACCCCCAGCCGCTCCAGGGTGGAGACAAGCAGGCGGGCGCCGCTGCGGGGCGCGGTGGTCGCTTCGGGAATGCGGGCGGCGGAGGCGGTCATGGGTCAGGCGGCTTCCGCGGGGGCCTGGGGGGCATGCAGCCAGGCCATGCGCTCGCGCAGTTTGGCGCCGGTCTTTTCGATCGGTTGTTCGCTGTCGGCCTGGACCCAGGCGTCGTAGCGGGGCTTGCCGGCGTCATTCTCCTCGATCCATTCGCGGGCGAACTGGCCCGACTGGATCTCGCCCAGGATCGATTTCATCCGGGCGCGGGTCTCATCGGTGATGATGCGCGGTCCGGACTTGACCGAGCCCCATTTCGCCGTCTCCGAGATGAACTCGTTCATCTTGGTGATGCCGCCTTCGTAGAACAGGTCCACGATCAACTTCAGCTCGTGCATGCATTCGAAATAGGCGATCTCGGGCTGGTAGCCGGCCTCGACCAGGGTGTTGAACCCCGAGATGACCAGCTCCTTGGCGCCGCCGCACAGGACGGCCTGTTCGCCGAACAGGTCGGTCTCGGTTTCTTCGCGGAATGTGGTTTCCAGCAGGCCGCCGGTCGCGCCGCCGTTGCCCTTGGCGTAACCCATGGCGCGATCGCGGGCCTTGCCTGTGGCGTCCTGCTCGATGGCGAACAGTGAGGGGACGCCGCGCCCGCGCTGGTATTCGCGGCGGACCAGATCGCCCGGCCCCTTGGGCGCGACCAGGATGACGTCCATGTCCGCGCGCGGTGTGATCCGCCCGTAGATGATCGAGAAGCCATGGGCGAACAGGATGGCCGCGCCGGGCTTGGCGTTGGGCTCGATGATGTCGCGATAGACCTCGGCCTGGACCATGTCCGGGGTCAGGATGGCGATGATGTCCGCGTCCCGGACGGCCTCGTCGGGTTCGGCGGTCGGGACGCCGTCGGCGGTGGCGTTGCGCCAGCCCTTGCCGCCCTGACGGACGCCGGCGACCACGTCGTGGCCGGAGTCCTTCAGGTTCTGGGCGTGGGCCCGGCCCTGCGAGCCGTAGCCGATGATGGCGATGCGCTGGCCGGCGATGGCTCCGGGGCGAATGTCGTCATTGGTGTAGATGGTGATGGCCATGTCAGGCGTCCTCATGCGCTTTGATGTCCGCACGGGTCTGGGCCGGCGGCGGGTTGGGAATGGTGACGGCACCCTGGGCCGCCGAGGCGACCGAGGCGCGGTATTTGGCAAAGACGCCGTGTGCGGGACTGGCCGCCTTCGGCTTGAAACCGGCCCGTCGCGCGGTCAGGTCCGCGTCGACGTCGATGATCCGGGCGGTGACGTCGATCGTGATGCGGTCGCCGTCGCGGATCAGGGCGATCGGACCGCCGACCGCCGCTTCGGGCGAGACGTGGCCGGCGACGAAGCCGTAGCTGGCGCCCGAGAACCGGCCGTCCGTGATCAGGGCGACATCGTGCACGCCCCGTCCCTTCAGGGCCGCCGTGACCTGCAGCATTTCGCGCATGCCGGGGCCGCCCTTCGGCCCTTCGTAGCGGATGACGATGACGTCGCCTTCGCCGACCGAGCCGTCCTGAACGGCGTGGAAGGCGTCCTCCTCGCAGTCAAAGACGCAGGCGGGTCCTTCGAAACGGTCGACCTTGTGGCCGGTCAGCTTGATGACGGCACCGTCCGGGGCGATGTCGCCATACAGGACGGCGTAGGAGCCGCGCGTCATCACCGGTGCGTCGATCGTGGCCACCACCTGCTGGCCCGGCGTCTCCTCGGCCTCGGCGGCCTCGGCGAACAGGCTGCGGCCGCTGACCGTCGGCGCATTGACGATCTTGCCCGACGCCGCCAGGCGCTGGGCAACCAGACGGGTGCCGCCGGCAGCGAACAGATGTGACGCCAGGAACCGGCCGCCGGGCTTCAGATCGCAGATGACAGGGGTTTCGGCGCAGGCCTGGTGGCAGTCCTCGACGCCGAAGGCGACGCCGGCCTCGGCCGCGATGGCGGTCAGATGCATGACCGCATTGGTCGAGCCGCCCGAGGCGGAGACGGCCGCGGCGGCGTTCTTCAGGCTGGCGCGTGTGATGTATTTGCGGGCGGTATCGCCGGCGAAGACCCGCTCGACGATCAGGCGGCCGCAGCGCTCGCCCTCGGCCGCCTTGCCCGGATCGACGGCCGGGACGTCATTGGCCCCCATGGGCGACAGGCCCATGATCGTCAGGGCCATGGCCATCGTATTGGCCGTGAACTGGCCGCCGCAGGCGCCGGCACCGGGGCAGACGGCGCTCTCGACCGCCTTCAGCCCGGCATCGTCCAGGGCCCCGGCCGAATGGGCACCGATGGCCTCGAAGATGTCCTGGACCGACACCTCCCGCGCGCCGATCCGCCCCGGCAGGATGGTGCCGCCGTAGTAGACCAGTCCGGGGATATCCATCCGCGCCAGGGCCATGGCGGCCGCGGGAATGGTCTTGTCGCAGCCGACGATGCAGATGACGCCGTCCAGTTGATGGCCCTCGACGGCCAGTTCGATCGAGTCCGCGACCACTTCGCGGCTGATCAGCGAGGCCTTCATGCCGGCCGTGCCCATGGAGATGCCGTCGGTGACGACGATGGTGTTGAAATCGACGGGATAGCCGCCGGCCGCGACGATGCCGGCGCGGACATCCTTCGCCAGACGGTCCAGGTGCATGTTGCAGGGCGTCACGGACGACCAGGTGTTGACCACCGCAATCATCGGCTTGTCGAAATCGGCGTCCTGCATGCCGGCGGCGCGCAGATAGCTGCGCGCAGCGGCCCGGTTCGGACCGGCTGTGACGGCACGGCTGCGCGCGTTCGGCGGCCGTTTGTCTGGGGTGAAATCTTGCGTCATGGGCGAAGTCGGTTCCGGAGGGTTCCGGACCGCGCGCAACAAAAAACCCGCTTCCTTTCGGGAGCGGGTGGCTGCGTGCGATCCTGATTTTGCGTTAGGTCAGGTTGCGTGCATCCACACCGCTCCGGGGAGCAGCACAAGCGATACAGCAAGAATAAGGGTGTTCAGGGCGATCAGCGCATCCGACACGCGTGCGGTCGCCGTCCTCGAGAGGGCGATGCTGCGGTTGGTGATGCGGGCGCGTTCAGCCACGTCGAGGCTCCAGTTCAGCTGCAAGGTAGCCATAGTTTGCTGCGGCGCACAAGCCGCTTCCGCAATATTATTGCGCATTGGGCCTGAAATGCTCTTGCCAGCGCAAAGGATGTCCTCAGGCGGACAGGCGAATCCGGCACCGGGACCTGGTCGGCCGACCGACTTGCCTGAATCGTGAGGCTATCCGGCTGCGGGCCGGTCGCCGGATGGCTGGGCGGCCAACAGGTCGCTCATTCGCTTCAACAGTTCTCTCAGGGACGAAATCTCGCTCTTGGGCATGTTCCTGAAGACCTCCCTGTAGCGTCTGCAGGCTTCCACCTCGAACATGGCGAGCTTCTGCTGACCAAGTTCGGTCAGTTGGATCACCTTGCTCCTTCGGTCGAGAGGGTGGCTCTGGCGGCAAATGGTCCCCTCCGGCTCAAGCAGGTCGATCAAGCGCGACATTCTTGTGGGGGCGATGCTCAGGGCGGCGGCCAGCTGGACCTGGGTCAGACCCCTCCGTCCTGCCGCTTTCAGTGCGGTGAGAACCGGCATGTCGCGACGACCGGGCCCGGCGAGTGCGACCTGCAGGTTTCGGGTTGCCTGGAGGAGCGCGAGGACTTCTGCGATTTCTGGAGACGATTGGTCAGTTGCAAATGGCATGTACCGTGGGTCCTTTGGCGCCGGATCTATGCCTCTCCACGAGGTTGCTGAAGTTGTAACGCAACAATTACAGCGCGATACACCCGGCAAAAAAACTTAAGTATAAACACTAAGCTTCTGCGCGGAGCGTGGGATGTCGCGCGCCCGATCTCGGCGGCAATAATTATAGAAATCGCTGATAATCTGGCACTTATTGCCTGCGGCCCGGTGATTGTTGCAGACTGCAACAGTCGCAAATGATATAGTCTGTAGTGAGATAATATTACCTACAACGAATAAGAAACGCATGGTTATTGCGGTCTGATCAAGCTCACCCCGACATCCACTCGGCGCGAGCATCAACAATGTCCGACCAGAAGAACCTTCAGGACCGACTGTCCTTCGTGAAGCTTGACGAAACGTCCAAGCAGGCGTTGTCCCAAGCGCAGGGCGCGATCGAGAGGGCACTGCCGGCCAGCCTCGACGAGTTCTACGACCAGATCCGTCGGCACCCTCAGGTGTCACGTTTCTTCAACGGCGAATCACACATCTCGGGCGCCAAGAATTCGCAATCGAGGCACTGGGCAAATATCGCCTCGGGCCGATTCGACCAGAGCTATCTCGACAGCGTTCAGCGCATCGGCTCGACTCATGCCCGCATCGGACTGGAGCCCCGCTGGTACATCGGCGGCTACGCCATGGTTCTGGATGGGCTGGTCAAGGGCATTGTCGCAGACCACGAGGCCAACCGATCCCGCTGGGCGAAGGGCGACAAGGGCCTCGCGCTGGGGGCCACCGTTGGCGCGGTCGTGAAGGCCGCCCTGCTCGATATGGATTTCGTGATCTCGATCTACCTGGAAGCCGAGCAGCAGGCACGGGCGGAGGCGGAAGCCGCCAGCCAGGCCGCCCAGGACGAAAATCGGCGGACGATGGAGATGATGCAGGGGCTTCTCGCTGCCGTGGACCAGAGCCAGGCGACGATCGAGTTCGACATGGATGGCGTCATAACCACGGCCAACGACACCTTCCTGAGGGCCATGGGGTACGGGATCGACGAAATCGTCGGCCAGCACCACCGAATGTTTGTCGATCAGGAAGACGCCCGCAGCGAAGAGTACCGGGCCTTCTGGAAGCAGCTGAGGCTGGGACGGCCTCGGACCGAAAAGTTCACCCGTTACGGCAAGGGCGGTCGCAAGGTCATCCTGCTGGCGACCTACAGCCCGGTCATGGGCGCCGACGGCCTGCCCGTGAAAGTCATCAAGCTGGCGACCGACATCACGGTGATGGAGGAGGAGCGCGAACGCGGCGCCCTTGAGCAGGCCATGGTGGTCCGCGAGACCGCCCAGGCGCTTTCCAGCGTGGCGGACGGCGACCTGACGGCGCGGATCTCGGCGGCCTTCAACGGCGAATACGAACAGCTGAAGGACGACTTCAACAACGCCATGCAGCGCCTCGAGTCGGCGCTCTCGGAGATTGCCAGCAACACCGCTGCTATGAAGTCCGGCGCCGGTGAAATCAGCCAGGCGGCTGACGATCTGTCCCGTCGGACAGAGCAGCAAGCTGCGACCCTTGAAGAGACGGCCGCCGCGCTTGACGAGATCACGGCGACCGTCCGTCGCACCGCCGAGGGTGCCCAACGCGCCGGCGTCGTGGTGGGCTCAGCACGCGAAGACGCCGAACGTTCCGGCGAGGTCGTTAGCAAGGCGGTCGAGGCGATGGGCGATATTGAGCGCTCCGCTGATCAGATCAGCCAGATTATCGGCGTGATCGACGAGATCGCGTTCCAGACCAACCTTCTGGCTCTGAACGCCGGGGTCGAAGCCGCCCGCGCCGGCGACGCCGGCAAGGGCTTCGCGGTCGTCGCCTCCGAGGTTCGGGCGCTTGCCCAACGTTCGGCGGAAGCGGCCAAAGAGATCAAATCCCTCATTTCGGCCTCCACCAACCAGGTCAAGACGGGTGTGAGCCTGGTCGGCCAGACCGGCGAGGCCCTGACGGCGATCGTCGGTCGTGTCGCCGAGATCAACGGCCTGATGTCCGAGATCAGCGCCTCGGCGGTCGAACAGGCGACGGCCCTCGGTGAGGTCAACACGGCCGTCAATCAGATGGACCAGACGACGCAGCAGAACGCCGCGATGGTCGAGCAGTCGACGGCCGCCAGCCACAGCCTGACACAGGAAACTGAACAGTTGGCGCGGCTCGTCGGACGCTTCAAGGTTTCCGACCAGGGCGACAGTGGCGCGCTCCGCCGACCGACATCACGAGCGGCCGAGCCTCGTGGCGCTTCCAGCATCCGCGAATCCCAATCGCGCATTGCAGACTTCGCCCGTCGCCATAGCGCCCCTGCGCGGACCCAAGGTGCCCTGGCGCTCAAGCCGTCCACTGAAGCCGAGTGGGAGGAGTTCTGATGACGGGCTCCTACGCGCTGCCGGTCCGCCTCGAGGGGGCCGCACTCGGCACCGTAAAGGCGGCGCTGCTGGAGCATCGCGGTGCAGACCTGACCCTCATCGGCCAGGACGTGCAGCGACTGAACGGGCTGGGTCTTCAGTTGCTGATGGCGGCCTTCGCCGCCTGGCGGGCTGACGGGTTCCGTCTCTGCATTTCGGAGCCTTCCGAGGCCCTGCGCGACGCCTTTCGACGCCTGAACATCATCCACGAAGAATGCGAGGGAACCGTCTCGTGAGCAAAGTCATACTGACCGTCGACGACAGTCGCACCATGCGGGACATGCTTCGGCTCGCCCTGACGGACGCCAGCTTTACGGTGCTTCAGGCCGTCGACGGGGTTCATGGGCTGGAGGTGCTTGAGGGCAGCCAGCCGGACGTCATCATCACCGACATCAACATGCCGAACATGGACGGCTTCGGATTCATCGAGGGTGTGCGCCGCTCAGGTCTGCATGCCGCCACCCCGATCCTCGTCCTGACCACGGAAAGCGACCAGGCGAAGAAGCAGCGCGCCCGAGAGGCCGGTGCAACCGGCTGGATCGTGAAGCCGTTCGACCCCGTCAAACTTGTCGACGCCGTGCGTCGGGTAGCGGCCTAGGGGACCTGAGTATGGACCCGATGGAGGCAATCCGCGCCACCTTCTTCCAGGAATGCGACGAGCTGCTGGACGACCTGGAGACGGGCCTGCTCGCGATC
>VFBG01000205.1 GCA_006515835.1 bacterium
GGCGTTGAAGGCGTCCAGAGCCTGGACATTCGGCGCGGGTTCCGACGGCAGCCGCAGGCCCACGGCAGACCACGGCGTCGGTTCGGGCGTAAGGCCAGTGGCCTTCAGCTCGGCCCGGGCGGCCTCGACGGTCGTTTTGGCGGTGTTGACACGGAGGTCGACCGGCGCGCGCGCCAGCAGTCCGGCAGCCTCTTCGCTCCAGCGGTCGCCGAAGGTCGCCTTCAGGTCCTCGACCACGAAGGCCGGCAGGTCTGCCGCGGTTTCGGGCAGGTCGCCCTCCCCCGCCGCAATCCGGGCGCGTTCCTGCTTCGACAGCGGCCTCGGGCCGTAGCCCTCGCCCGAATGCAGAGCCTCGATCTCTTCCAGCGACAGCCGGTCAAGGAAGGCCAATGCACCGACGACCAGCGCCCGGCCGTCCTCACGACCGCCCATGGCGGTGACCAGCCGACCGCGGGCACGCAGCACCTGATAGACGCGCTCGGCGACGGCGCGGCGGTCGCCGGACCCCGCATAGCGGTTGGCGGCACCCCAGGCCTTGATCACCACCTCGGCGGGGGCGCGGCCCTGGGCGATGCTATCAAGAACGGAGGCGGCGGCGGCAAGGCGAGCGGCTGGGGTCAAAGCAGGCTTTCAGACGAAAAGGGCAGCCAGCACCATCAGCAGACCGGCCAGGGCGACAAGCCAGACCAGCGAACGGATGAAGGGAATGCCGAGAGCGTAGAGCGGCAGATAGATCACCCGCCCGAAAAGATAGAGATGCGTTCCCCACAACGTCAGGGGGCCGCCGTCCTTGCCAGCCACATGCGCCATAATCACGGCGGCGGCGAAGATCGGCAGGGTTTCGAACAGATTGGCCTGGGCGCGGAGCAGCCGGCCGGCCAGTTTCCCGGGCGGCGGCGTCTCGCCGTCCCGGGCCCCGGCGTTCCATTTGACACCGAGCTCGGCGGTCCGGGCGCTGGCGGCCCAGCCGATCTGTACGATCGCCAGGATCAGCACAAAGGCCAGCACGATGAATTCAGGCGTCATATCCATGGCTTGAGCCTCCCCGCTCATCCCTGACGATAGTTGGGTGCCTCGCGCGTGATCATCACGTCATGGACGTGGCTCTCCCGCAGGCCGGCACCGGTGATGCGCACAAAGCGCGCGCGTTCCTGAAGATCGGCGATGGTCGCGGCGCCGACATAGCCCATGGCGGCGCGCAGTCCGCCGACCATCTGGTGCAGCACGGGGGCGATCGGCCCCTTGTACGGCGTCTGGCCCTCGATGCCCTCGGGCACCAGCTTCTGGGTGTCCTCGACTTCCTTCTGGAAATAGCGGTCGGCCGAGCCGGCGCCCATCGCCCCGACCGAGCCCATGCCCCGGTACGACTTGTAGGACCGGCCCTGGTACAGGAAGACCTCGCCGGGGCTTTCGTCCGTGCCGGCGAACATCGAGCCCATCATGGCGCAGGAGGCCCCGGCCGCGATGGCCTTGGCCAGATCGCCCGAATATTTGATGCCGCCGTCCGCGATGACCGGCGCGCCGGACGCCTTTGCCGCGCGGGCGGCTTCCATGATGGCGGTCAACTGCGGCACGCCGACGCCCGCGACGATGCGGGTGGTGCAGATGCTGCCCGGGCCGATGCCGACCTTCACCGCGTCGGCACCGGCGTCGATCAGGGCGCGGGCGGCGTCGTGGGTGGCAACATTGCCGGCGATGATCTGGATGCGGTTGGATTCGCGTTTGATGCGCTCGACCACGCGCGAGACCTGGATCGAATGGCCATGGGCGGTGTCGATGACGACCACGTCCACGCCCGCTTCGGCCAGCGCCATGGCCCGCTCATAGCCCGCGTCGCCGACGGTCGAGGCGGCACCGACCAGCAGCCGGCCCTGATCGTCCTTGGCGGCGTGGGGATGCGCCTGGGCCTTCTCGATGTCTTTCATCGTGATCAGGCCGGTGGCCCGGTAGTCCTCATCCACGACGATGACGCGTTCGATCTTGCGATCGCGCAGCAGGGCCCGTGCCTCGTCGCGGCCGGCGCCCTCGCGCACCGTGACCAGATCGCCGGTGGTCATCAGTTCGATGGCCTTGCGATTCGGGTCGGTGTCGAACCGCATGTCGCGGTTGGTCAGAATGCCGACCAGTTTGCCGGTCTTCGGATCGACGACCGGGAAACCCGAGATCTTCCGCTTGGCTACGATCGCGCGGATTTCACCCAGCGTCGTCTGCGGCGTGATGGTCACCGGATTGATGACCATCCCGCTTTCGTAGCGTTTGACCTCGCGGACCATGTCATGGCGATGGCCAGCCGGCTTTCAGTGACCGTGTCCATCGCGGACGAGGTCAGCGGGATATTCAGCCTGATGTCGCGGGTGAGCTTCGTCGAGACGTCCGCGTCTGCGGGCATGATCTCTGACGGGCCGGGTTCCAGCAAAACATCGTCGAAGGTGAGCCCTTCGCGTATCTCCATGAGGAGTCTCCGTTTTGCGGGCCGCGTATAACGTGTTGCAGCGCGGAACGGCAAGGCCTGCCCCGGCCTTATCGTCACGATAAGAACAATTGGCTTGCCGGATGCGGCGGCGGGCCCACATCTGGGACACCCATGGTCCATATGCTCATCAGCACCGCACGCCGCCTCGCGCTCAAGATCGCGAGCTATGGCGTGATGCACCTGGTGGTCGCCATTCTGGTGGCCTTCGCCATCACGCGGGACTGGCGGCTGGCGCTGGCGGTCGGGATCGTAGAGCCCTTCTTCCAGACCATCGCCTATTCCATCCACGATCGCGTCTGGCACCGGATCGAGCGGCGGCGGATGCTGTCAGGGCTGGAAGAGGCCTCGGAAGCCTTCACCGCCCGCCTGCAGATCATGGCCCCAGAGGAGCAGACCCGCGCCCACGGCCACGACGGCCACAGCCACGCCCTGCCCCGTTCGCTGAAGCAGATTGCCGCCAAGTCCGTCACCTATGGCGTGATGCATTTCGTGGTCGCCGTGACCGTTGCCTTCGCCCTGACCCGCGACTGGCGAGTGTCGCTGGCCATCGGCATCATCGAGCCGCTGGTTCAGACAGTCTTCTTCACTGCCCACGACCGCATCTGGACCCGGATCGAGGCCCGCAAGGCGGCCCGGGCAGCGGAGATGGCGTCGGCCTAGCGCCGGTTCATCGCCACGAGAAACACCTCGGCGCTGTCCTTACGGCTCGATTCCGGTTTGACATACTTCACCGTCTCAAACTCGGCACGCAACCGCGCGAGCACCCCGCCCGCATCGCCGCCCTGGAAATTCTTCGACACGAAATGCCCGCCGGGCTTCAGCGTTCGAATGGCGAAATCGGCGGCGATCTCGATCAGGGCGATGATTTTCAGGTGGTCGGTCTGGCGGTGGCCGACCGTGTTGTGGGCCATGTCGGACAGGACCAGATCGGGCGCGCCGCCCAGCAGGTCCATCATCTGCTGATCGACTCCCGGGTGGGTGAAGTCGGCCTGGATCATGATGGCGCCGGGCACTGGCTCGACCGGCAGCAGGTCGACGCCGACCACGGAGATCGCCCCCCGCTTGACCGCCACCTGGGCCCAGCCGCCGGGCGCGGCGCCCAGGTCGATGACCCGGCTGCCGTGTTTGAGCAGGTGGAACCGGTCGTCGATCTCCAGCAGCTTGAAGGCCGCTCGGCTGCGCCAGCCCTCGGCGCGGGCGCGCTCGGACCATTTGTCGGACAGTTGCCGCTTGATCCACTGCTGGCTGGACATCGACTTGGTGTCCGCGGTCTTCATCTTGGTGCCCATGCCACGGCCGGCGGCGGTGCCGCCCGAGGGCGGGCGCACCATCCGTCTGCGCTCAGCGGGCTTTTCTTCGTCGGTCATCGCATCCACATAGCCGTCAGCGGGTTTGCGGGCTATGGACCCGCGACAATTCACAAGGAGCGCGCCGATGGCCGACCAGACCCTGACCTTCACCCTCGACACCGGCGACGTCGTCATCAAGCTTCGCCCCGACCTGGCCCCCGGCCACGTCGCCCGCATCACCAAGCTGGCGAGCGAAGGCTTCTATGACGGCGTGGTCTTCCACCGCGTCATCCCCGGCTTCATGGCCCAGGGCGGCGATCCCACCGGCACCGGCACCTCCGGCTCCAGGAAGCCGAACCTGAAGGCGGAGTTCTCCAAGGAGACCCACGCCCGCGGCGTCTGCTCCATGGCCCGCACGTCGGACCCCAACAGCGCCAACAGCCAGTTCTTCATCTGCCTGGACGACGCCTCCTTCCTCGACGGCCAGTACACCGTCTGGGGCGAGGTCATCGAAGGCATGGACCACGTCGACGCCCTGCCCAAGGGCGAGCCACCGCGCTCGCCGGGCAAGATCGTCAAGGCGACGGTGGGCTGAGGCCATGATCTCCGGTGCGGTTCGCGATGAATTGATCGCGCGCTACAGCGAGCCGCACCGGCGCTATCACACCATGACCCATATCGAGGACTGTCTGGCGCAGGTCGCCGCCTCGACGGACATGGATGACCAGCAGCGCGCACTGATGGACGCCGCGATCTGGTTTCACGACGCGATCTACGACGCGTCCCGAGCCGACAACGAAGCCGAAAGCGCAAAGCTGGCGGCCGAGCGGCTGTCGGCGGCCGGCGCCGAACAGCCCTTCATCAATGAAGTCAGCCGCCTGATTCTGCTGACCGCCGGCCATTCGGTGCAGGCCGACGACGTGATCGGCGATGGGCTGGTGTCGATCGATCTTTCGATCCTCGGCGCGGAAGCGGACCGGTATGACGCCTATGCCGCCGACATCCGCCACGAGTACGCCCACGTGCCCGAACCGCTCTGTTCGCTGACCCGGTCTGGGCCGAACGGCTCGAAGCGCAGGCCCGGGCAAACCTGACCCGCGAGATCGCCGCGCTGACCGCGTGAGCGACTATTCGATCTCGACGACCTCAACCCGGGCACCATTCAGCACCAGGGCGATCTCGCCGCGCTTGAGCTTCAGCGCGTCCTCACCGAACAACTGACGGCGCCACCCCTTGAGGGCGTCGATGTCGGCCTCATCGTCGAGGGCGATCTTCTCGAGGTCGGCCACGTTGGCAATCAGCTTGGTCGCCACGCCGGCGTTGTCGCTCTTCGCCTTCAGCAGCACCTTCAGCAGTTCCACCACCGACGGCGGCGCCGGCTGGTTGTGGGCCGGACGATCCAGCTTGGGCGCATGGGCCTCCGGATCGGCCAGCACCCGCTTCAGCTCGGCCGACAGCTCCAGCCCGAGACGCGAGGCGCCGAAGCCCTTGGGCACGGAACGAAGGCGGTTGAAGGCGTCGGGATCGGTCGGGGCCTGGGCCGCGATCTCGTCGATCGCCTCGTCCTTGAGGATGCGGCCGCGCGGCTGGTCGCGATCCTGCGCCGTGCGCTCGCGCCAGACGGCCGTGGCGACGAAGGCAGCGAGGTATTTGGCCGACCATTTCTTCGGCTTCAGCCGCTTCCAGGCCTTTTCCGGATCGGTGTCATAGAGAGCCGGATCGGTCAGATCCTCCATCTCCGCCATGACCCAATCGAGACGGCCTTCCTTCTGCAGCCGGTCGCGCAGTTTCGGATAGAGCGCGGCCAGATGGGTCACGTCGCCCAGGGCGTAGACCAGCTGGGCCTCTGACAGCGGGCGGCGGGCCCAGTCGGTGAAGCGGCTGCCCTTGTCGACTTCCTGACGCAGCATCTGACGGACCAGCGCCTCGTACGAGACCTGATCTCCGAAGCCGGCGGCCATGGCCGCGACCTGGGTGTCGAACATCGGCTTGGGCATGGCGCCCAGTTTCACGAAGATTTCGGTGTCCTGACGGGCCGCGTGGAAAACCTTGATGATCTTCGGATCGCGCAGCAGGTCGAGGAAGGGCTCGAGGTCCAGCCCCTCGGCCATCGGGTCAATGATGGCGGCGTCCGTGGCTGACGCCGCCTGGATCAGGCACAGGCGCGGCCAATAGGTCGTCTCCCGCATGAACTCGGTGTCGAC
>VFBG01000028.1 GCA_006515835.1 bacterium
TTGATGATGCCGTCGCAGTGCAGGCTCTCGTCGCGGACCGACCAGCTGACGATCTGGCCCATGCCCTTCATCTTGTTGAAGCGCGGGAAGTTCATCAGCATGGCGAAGCTGGCGAACAGCTGCAGCCCCTCGGTGAAGCCGCCGAACATGGCCAGGGTGCGGGCGATGTCACCGTTGGTCTCGACGCCGAACTTGCCCATGAAGTCATGCTTGTCGCGCATGGCCTCGTATTCCATGAAGGCGCCGAACTCGCTCTCGGGCATGCCGATGGTCTCGAGCAGCAGGGCGTAGGCCGCGATGTGGATGGTCTCCATGTTGGCGAAGGACGCCAGCATCATCTTGACCTCGGTCGGTTTGAACACCCGACCGTAGCGCTCCATGTAGTTGTCCTGGACCTCGATGTCGGCCTGGGTGAAGAAGCGGAAGATCTGGGTCAGCAGGTTGCGTTCCGACGGCGTCAGATTGGCCGCCCAGTCCTTGCAGTCCTCGCCCAGCGGCACCTCTTCGGGCATCCAGTGGACCTGCTGCTGCTTCTTCCACATGTCGAAGGCCCACGGATAGCGGAACGGCTTGTAGGCCGCCGAGGCGGTGAGCAGGCCGGGCGTGGTGGGCTTGATCGAGACGTGCGCGTTCATCGGTACGGGGCTCTGAAGCGAATCCGGGGATTGAGGATTCACCATGCGGGCGGACGGCCCCGGTGCCAAGCCGAATTAGGGCTATATTGCGATCACTTTTTTCGCGACCGCTAGATGTGGTAGGTCCATCGCAGGTCTCTGGGGACGCCGCTGGGGACAAACCCAAGCCCTCCCTATGGATACGAGCTCAGGTCTTGGGCGCGGGCCGACCGCGCGCACGTTAGCCTGATCGTCGGAAGAGGAGGCATCCATGACCTATACCGTCTATGGCGCGGCGGGCTCGGGATCGGTCCCGGTCGAGGCGGCCCTGACCCTGATTGGCGCGCCCTACACCGTGATCGAGGCCGTTACATGGGAAGGCGACGCCGAGCGGGACAAGGTCGCCCCGGTCAATCCGATGCGGCAGATCCCGGCCCTGGTCACGCCCGACGGCGAGATCCTGACCGAGAGCGCGGCGATCCTGATCTGGCTGGCCGAACAGCATCCCGAGGCGGCGCTGGCGCCGGAGCCGTGCGATCCACGGCGGGCGCAGTTCCTGCGCTGGATGACCTTTGTGCCGGCCGCCGTCTATTCGATGTTCTGGGTCCGGGACGAGCCGTCGCGGCTGGCCGGGGACGATCCCGCCGCGCAGGAGATGATCAAGGTCCGCACCGCCGAACGCATCGCCGACTGCTGGGCGGCGATGGAAAGCCAGATCACGCCGGGGCGTTTCCTTCTTGGCGCAGAGCTGACGGTTCTGGACCTCTATGTCTCGGTCGCCAGCCGCTGGACGCCGCACCGCAAGCGTTTCCATGAGGTCGCCCCGCGCATGGGCGAGGTCATGCGGCGCGTCGACGCCCTGCCCGAGTTGGCAACGTTCTGGGCCCAGCGGTTTCCGCTGGTCGGCCGCTACGGCAGCTAGGCCGCCTCGGCCTCGAGGGTCACGCGGGCGGCCGGGAGATCGCCGGACAGGGCCAGGTTGACCATCGACAGCAGGCCGGCCTGGTTGATCGGCTTGGCCATATGGGCGTTCATGCCGGCGGCGAGGCAGCGGCTGACGTCCTCGGGCATGGCGTCGGCGGTCATGGCGACGATGGACAGTTCCTCGCCCGCGCCGGGCAGGGCGCGGATGCGGCGCGTGGCCTCCAGCCCGTCCATGATCGGCATGCGAACATCCATCAGCACCAGGTCGAAGGGGTGTTCCGCCACAGCGTCGAGCGCCTGTTGGCCGTCACAAACCTCCACCACCTCGCAGCCGAAGGCTTCCAGCATGATGCGGGCGACCTCGCGGTTGACAGGGTGATCGTCGACGACGAGCACGGAGGGTATGCGGCCACAATCCTCGGCCGGCGCGGCGGCCTCGGCGGGACGGATGTCCTCGACGACATCGGCGGCGCGTTCGAACGGGAGGTTCAGGATGAAGGTCGAGCCTTCGCCGACGCGGCTGTCCACGTCGATCCGTCCGCCCATGCGCCGCACATGCCGCGCGGCAAGCGCCAGTCCGAGGCCGACGCCGGAGTGGTTGCGCCGGATCGACGCATCCCCCTGGGCGAAGGCTTCGAACAGGTCAGGCAGGATCGACGGCTCAATGCCGCAGCCGGTGTCGGAAACCCGGATGCAGACGCCGTCACCGGCGCGATCCAGCCGCACCACGACCTCGCCGCGCTCGGTGAATTTGACGGCGTTGGCGACCAGCGGATGCAGGGCCTGTCGCAGGGCGCGACGGTCGGCGGTGAAGCGGGCCTGGGCCGGCAGGCGGTCGTCGATGATCAGGCTGAGGCCCCGCGCCTCGGCGGCCGCCAGACTGGGCGCGACCGTCTCGCGGGCCACGGCGGCGAGGTCCAGAGGCTCATTGGTCAGGGTGTCGTCGCCGCGGGCGAAATCGAGAATGTCCTCGACCAGCATCAGCAGGCCGTCGCTGGATGCGCGGATCTGGCGCGCCTGACGCACGGCGACAGCGTCGAGACCCGGGCGGCTGGCCAGCACATCGGCAAAGCCGGCGACGCCGTTCAGCGGCGTGCGCATCTCGTGGCTCATCATGGCCAGGAATCGCGAGCGTGCAGCGGCGGCATCCTCGGCGGTCCGCCGGGCCTCCTGGGCGGCCAGGGTGCGGGCGCGCAGGCAGGCTTCCAGCCGGCGGCGCTCTGTCATCACCGTCGAGATCGGCAGGATGGTGGCGACCATGGCCAGAAGATACAGATTGTAGATCCCCAGACGGCGCAGCATGGGCGCCACCATTTCAAGCCCGGGCACATCGGCCAGCCGCGTAAGGTTTATGGGGCCGTGGCCGGTCAGGGTCGCCACGCCGGTGATTCCCGCCAGCACGAACAGGGCTCCGCCGGTTTTCGTCGGCGAGAGCCGGAGGCTGATCAGAAGCATGGGCGGAAAGGTCAGGAAGGCGACCGAGAGGTCATCCTGCCAGAAGGTGACGGTCGTCACGACCAGCATGAGTACGAACAGGCCGACAGCCTCAGGCCCGCGGGCGCGCGTCATCCCCTGGAACCGATGCGCCCGGGCGACGAGCAGCAGGATCGGCGTGACCAGCAACAAGCCCAACAGTTCGACGATGAAGAAGGCGTAGATGCCGAACCCAAGCGCCGTGCTGAACCCGGTCTGGCGAACCAGCATGACCAGGCCGAAGCCGATAGCGGCCGTCACGGCGACAGCGGGGACAGCAGAATAGCCGGCGAAAGTCAGCAGGCGTTTCGGGCGACGCATGTCGAGCGCGGCGCCGCAGACCCGACGGGCCAGGAAGGCGCACAGGAAGGCCTCGCCCATGTTCATCAGCGCGTTCAGCCAGAGAAGCATGCCGACGTCGCCGCGGATGATATTGCTGAACAGGTTGATGGTGAAACAGGCGGTCAGCACCGCCACGGCAGGCCGACGATGCAGCTGCAGCAGGGCCGCGACGAGAATGCCGTTCGACAACCAGACTGCAACCGCGTCGAAGGTCGCCACGCTCCAGTGGCCGATCAGCTGCGACGCGGCGAAGAGCAGCACATAGACCCAGGCGGGCGGCCCCGCGATGCGGCCTGCCTCATGCCTGAAAAGACGCCAATGTCCCCGCAACCGGTTTCCTCCGGCCATAACCAATGTCGGCATAGTTACCGCGAAGGCGTAAACAAATCGGACGCCTTGCGGCGGGCCCCTCACTGTCGGGGGGTGGGGCCCTGGAACGCCTCACGGGGCCGGAACCTGCGCCAAACCACCCAGATCACCAGCGCGGTCGCCACGCCGAGCGCGTCGGCGAGGAGATCGCCCCAGCTGGGATCACGACCAATGTAGCGCTGGACCTCCTCCACCGCCGCTCCAAGCGCGATCGCCAACAGCGCCGCCCAGGTCCGCGGCAGGCGGCGGAAAAGCACACCAAGGCTCCAGAGGATGAGGCCGAAGGCGATGAAATGCGCCGCCTTGTCCCAGATCAGCTTCTCGGACTCGATCGTCCCGCCGGGTGCCAGCATCAGGGCGACAAGGACGACAAGGACCAGAGCACCGGCAAGACGAAGAAGCAGACGCATACGATTCAGGGCTTTCGCGAGAAGCCGCTTCTATCAGCCTGCAATCAGGACCCAAACCCCGGTCGCTGCGAAACCTGCCGCCGCCGCCATGCGGATCCAGCCCAGCGGGAGCCGTTTGGCCGCGGTCTCTCCCAGCAGGACTGCCGGACCGTTCACCAGCATCATGCCCAGCGTGGAGCCGGCCACCACAAGCGGCAGGTTCTGGAACTGCGCGGCCAGCATGGCCGTCGCGACCTGGGTCTTGTCGCCCATCTCGATGACGAAAAAGGCGGCGGTCGTGGTCCAGAAGACACCGGCGAAGGTCTTCTCGGTCCGGTCGGGGGCTTCGTCGAACTGGTCCGGGATCAGGGCCCAGGCCGCAAATCCGAGAAAGGCGAGGCCGACAACCCAGCGCACCCAGTCGCCGTCCATGAAACGCGCCAGCACCGAGCCTGCCAGCGCCGCGAAGGCGTGGTTGGCCAGGGTCGCCACCAGTATGCCCAGCAGGATCGGCAGGGGCCGCCGCCAGGCCGCCGCCAGCATGATCGCCAGCAGCATGGTCTTGTCGCCGATCTCCGCAATGGAGACGAGGCCGGTCGAGATCAGGAAGGCTTCCAACACATCATCATTCGCGGGGGTTCGGCGGACAGACCAATGGCATCCGCAGCCGGCCCCCGCGTGGAAGCACCCTGCGAAGCCAGCGGTCTTGCCAGTTAGTCGTCCTACGCTCGTCCCGGATCAGGTCCGGGACTCGCTGCTTGAGGACCGAAACGGTCCGCCCTCAAGCAGCCTCGCGCCGTGCGCGAGGCGGTAGGGCCACTAAAGAACGCGCCATCCTCTCCGGGCGAGAGGAAGTGTGTTGACGCGAACCCCGCTGAGAGATGCGGGCGGCTACTCCCCGATGACGGGCGGGTCTGTATCGGTGATCGGATCGTCGGGCAAGGCCTGGTCATGCAGGCCGGCCGAATGGACGGCCTGTCGGCGCTGCACGGCATAGGCGACCAGCCACAGGGCCATGGCCCAGGCTGCACCCACGCTCCAGCCTGCCAGCACGTCCGAGGCCCAGTGCGCCGCCAGGTAAACGCGCGTCAGGCCGACGATCAGGGTCAGCAGAAGGGCGACGCCGAGCACATAGGCCTTGAAACGGCGCCGCGGGAACGCCCGGGTCAGCATGACGCCGATACTGAGATAGAAAACCGCCGACAGCAGGGCGTGACCCGAGGGAAAGCTGGCGTTGATGGTCTCCACGGCCTGGAAGGCTTCCGGGGGCCGGTCACGCGCAAAGACCGCCTTCAGGCCCTCGCTCAGCGCCACGCCGCCGGCGAGGCCCATCACCAGCAGCAGGGCCGACAACCGTTTGCGCTGCAGGATCAGGAACAGCACCACGATCACAGCGAACAGGCCCAGGACGGCGATACCGCCCAGTGAGGTCAGGTCGAGCGCCGCGGTCTCGAGCCAGTGCGGGCCCCAGCCGTCGGCGGAACCACCGGGCCGCATCGCCTGCAGTACCGCCTGGTCGAACGCCCGACCGTCGGCCTCGGTCATGTCGTCGGCCAGCTCGACGAAGGTCATGATGCCGCCGGCCACGATAAAGAGGGCGGCAAGCGCAACGATTTCGGTCCGGGCGATGCGCCAGAGCCGACGGGCGAACGGGACAATCCGGGATGAAGTCATCGGTCGCAAACGGTCACGCTTGTGGGACGTTCCCACCGCAAATTTATTTCCACAATCCTGTCGGATCGCACACAGGAAGCTGGTCGGGGCGGCAATCCCCACGGTGGCTGAATCCGGCAGGTTTGTGGCTAGATCGAATCACTCAAACCGGGGGCTGATACGAAAATGTCATCCATGAAGTTGCCCCTCACTCAAAATTTGAGGGCTTGGCCAGTAACCAATCATGAACCACATTTAGCGCTGTAATGATGTTGACCACACAACATCTGGCGTATCGACAAGCACTCGGGGCAGATCATGGCAGGCGGTGAAGCGTTGAAGACGGTGGAATTTCCGTCGGTTGCAGACAGCGATGTGGCTGCGCGTCCCCATCTGTCCGTGGTGCGCTCCCTCCAGCTCGACCGAACCCGTGACGACCTTCTGACCGACTTCGGCAAGAAGACGCTGGAAGACCGCTATCTGCTGCCCGGCGAGAGCTATCAGGACATGTTCGCCCGCGTCGCCACGGCCTATGCCGACGACCACGAGCACGCCCAGCGCGTCTATGACTATATGTCGAAGCTGTGGTTCATGCCGTCGACCCCGGTGCTGTCGAACGGCGGTGCCGATCGCGGCCTGCCGATCAGCTGCTTCCTCAATGCCGTGGCCGACAGCCTGGACGGCATCCAGTCGGTCTGGAACGAGAATGTCGCGCTGGCCTCGAACGGCGGCGGCATCGGCACCTACTGGGGCGGCGTCCGGTCGATCGGCGAGAAGGTCAAGGGCGCGGGCCAGACCTCTGGCATCATCCCCTTCATCCGCGTGATGGACTCCCTGACCCTGGCGATCAGCCAGGGTTCGCTGCGCCGCGGCTCGGCCGCCGTCTATCTGGACGTCCACCACCCCGAGATCGAGGAGTTCCTCGAGATCCGCAAACCGTCGGGCGACTTCAACCGCAAGTCCCTGAACCTGCACCACGGCATCAACATCTCGGACGCCTTCATGGAGGCCGTTCGCGACGGCCGGACGTTTGACCTGCTGTCGCCCAAGGACCAGGCGGTGGTGAGGACCGTCGACGCCCGCACCCTGTGGCAGAAGATCCTCGAGATCCGCCTGCAGACCGGCGAGCCCTATCTGATCTTCTCCGACACCGTGAACCGCCAGATGCCGCAGCATCAGCGCGACCTGGGTCTGTCGGTCAAACAGTCCAACCTGTGCGCCGAGATCATGCTCCACACCGGCCGCGACCACCTGGGCGTCGACCGGACGGCCGTCTGCTGCCTGTCGTCGGTCAATGCCGAGATGTTCCTCGAGTGGCGCGAGGAGCCGAAATTCGTCGAGGACGTGATGCGTTTCCTCGACAATGTCCTGGAAGACTTCATCCGCCGCGCCCCGCCGGCCATGGCCGCGGCCGTCTATTCGGCCAAGCGCGAGCGCTCGGTCGGCCTCGGCCTGATGGGCTTCCATTCCTTCCTGCAGCAGCAGGGCGTGGCCTTTGAGTCCGCCATGGCCAAATCGTGGAACATGCGGCTGTTCAAACATCTGCGCCGTGAAGCCGACAAGGCCAGCCGCCTGCTGGCCGAAGAGAAGGGCGCCTGCGAGGACGCCGCCGAGCGCGGCGTCATGGAACGCTTCTCGCACAAGCTGGCCATCGCCCCGACCGCCTCGATCTCGATCATCTGCGGCGGCACGAGCGCCGGCATCGAGCCGATCCCGGCCAACATCTATACGCACAAGACCCTGTCGGGCTCGTTCGCGGTCAAGAACCCCTATCTGGAGCGGATCCTGGGCGAGAAGGGCATCGACACCGAGGCCGTGTGGAGCTCGATCCTCGAGCATGAGGGTTCGGTTCAGCACCTTGAACAGCTGAGCGACGACGAAAAGGGGATCTTCAAGACCGCCTTCGAACTCGACCAGCGCTGGGTCGTCGAACTGTCGGCCGACCGCGCCGCGGAAATCTGCCAGGCCCAGTCGATCAACCTGTTCATCCCGGGTGATGTGAACAAGTGGGACCTGCACATGCTGCACTGGTCGGCGTGGGAGAAGGGCGTGAAATCGCTCTACTATCTGCGCTCGAAATCGGTTCAGCGGGCCGCCTTCGCGGGAGCCGAGGACAAGGTCGAGGAAGAGGTCGACCCCAACCAGCCGGACCTCTTCAGCGCCGCCCGCACCGACTATGATGAGTGCCTGGCCTGTCAGTAGGGCTGGTGTAGCGGGGGCGGCTGGCCCGCCCCCGGAACCGCGTCTTGAAGCCGACGTTGGCTCCCGACAAGAGAAGTCTGTTGGCGAGTCGCTCCACATCGTGCAGGGTCTTACCCGCTAGCGGATCGGGAGGACCGTTGATGCGAATGACGGTTATTGCGTTCGGAGTATTGACGACTGTGGCCTGTGCGGCTCCGGCGTTCGCTGCCGTATCGCCGCCCGAAACGCAGGTCGCCCTGTCCAATCCCTGGGTCGTCACCCGCGAACCGGCCACCACGGTCTCGGACCTCCTCACGCAGATCGACCGCGAGGCCCGCTTCGCTGAAACGGACCGCCCGGACTTCGGCCCGGACAAGGGCTGGAGCGGCTATGCACCGCCGTCGCGCGATCGTTCCTCGCCCTGGGCCGCCTCCAACCGGGACGTCTGGTTCGAGAACAGCGCCTTTGACGACCGGCTGCGTTTGCGCACCGAAGGCCCCGTGCGACGGGTCGATGGATCGCCTCTGCCGCCCGGACCGCTGGACCCGGCGGCCTACGAGGCAGAGCATTACGACCTGACCTACACCCGCGGCTGGACTGAAATCCTGGCCCGGACGGCATCCGGGCTTGACGTCGCCCTGACGCCCCATGTCGGCGTGGGCCTCGGCTCGCGCGGCGGCTCGACCGAAGCCGGGGCGACCCTGCGCATCGGCCCCGACCTCGACCAGCTGGTGCCCGACGGCGAGGAGGCGTTCGGGCAACGGCCGCGCTGGTATCTGTATGCAGCCGGCTCGGGCCGGGCCGTCGGCTACAACTGGGCCCGCAACCGGGACGGCGAATTCGCGCGCTCCGGCGTCAGCCAGGACGCGGGCTCGTTCATGGGCGATGCCTCGCTGGGCGTTGCCATGCGGCGCGGGCCCGTTCAGAGCTCGATCGGCCTTATCTACCGCGAGATCGGCGTCGAGGGCCTGCGCGCCGGCCATGGTGTCGACACCGACGTGTCCGAGGGCGTCATCGCGTTCCAGCTGTCGATCAAGCCCGAATAGGGCTCAGGCAACAGGCAACAGGGCACGCGCTTGCTGTGGCGTTCGCCCCCCTGTTGCCTACTGCCTGTTGCCTGATGCCTCACTGCGCGCCACGCCCTCGCGGCGGTCGTCGGCACCGCCGTCCCAGGCCCAGCCGGCCGGGCCCTGACGCCAGATGCCGCCATGCAGGCCCGAGGTCTCGCTGTCGTTGGGCCGCAGGGTCACGCCGCGCGCCGTCAGCCCGGCGCGCAGGGCCTCAGAAAACCGCTCTGTATCCGCGCCGAACCCGTCGCCCCGCGCCACCAGATTGGGCAGGTTGAACGCCGTCTGGACGGGCAGTCCCCAGTCCAGCACCGCGATGAGGGCCCGGGCGTTATAGGCCAGGATCGACGGCCCGCCGGGCGAGCCGAGGGCGCCGACCAGACGACCTTCGCGGTCGAGGATGAGGATGGGCGACATCGACGACCGTGGCCGCTTGCCCGCCGCGGCGGCGTTCGCGGCCGGCACCCCGTCGGCCCGCGTCGGCGAGAACGAGAAATCGGTCAGCTGGTTGTTGAGGAAGAAGCCTGCCGCCATCCGGCCCGAGCCCAACACGCTCTCAATCGTCGTGGTCATACTGACGGCGTTCCCCTCGGCGTCGACGATGACGAAATGCGAGGTTCCCGCCGGCTCGTTGGTCGCATCGGGACCGGTCAGCACGCCTCCCGGCGGCGTCCCCGCCTCCGCTGCTCCGGTCAGGCCCGGTGCCAGCGCAGCGCGGGCAGCGGTGTAGCCGGGATCGAGCAGGCCCTGCACCGGCACGCGGACAAAGCCGGGATCGCCGACATAGCGGTCCCGGTCGGCATACATCAGCCGTTGCAGCTGGGCGAGGGCCGTCCAGGCTTCCGCGCTGTCGGGGCCGAGATCGATGTCGGGCGTCTGTTCAGCCATGGCCAGCAGCTGCAGCACCGCCACGCCGCTGGACGGCGGCGGCGGCACGCAGATGACATAGACCCGGTAAGGCCGGCACAGGGCGCCGCGCTCGATCGGCTCATAGGCGGCGATGTCCGCCAAGGTCAGGGCACCCGGACGCGGCTCCTCGGCCACGGTGGCGGCGATCTCACGCGCGACCCGGCCGTTGTAGAAGACCTCGGCCCCGCCCGCAGCCAGTTCTGCCACGGTGGCGGCATAGGCGGGGTTTTTCAGCACGTCGCCCGCAACGTAACGCTGGCCGTCCGGCTTTGTGAAATAGGCGTCGGCCCAACGCGTCCGCGCCTGCCCCCGGGTGGCGGCAATGAAACCGGCCAGACGCGGGCTGACCACGAAGCCGTCACGCGCCAGCCGCTCCGCATCGCCGAACAGGGCGTTCCAGGGCAGTCGGCCATGCGCGGCCTGCGCCATGGACAGCATCGCCACCGCCCCGGGGGCACCGGTGGAGCGGCCGCTGAGGATGGCCTCACCCACACCGAGAGGCCGCCCGTTCTCGTAGAAAAGTTCGGGCGTCGCCGCCGCCGGCGCGGTCTCGCGCCCGTCATAGCTGGTGACCTCGCCCGTGCGCGCGTCGAACACCATCATGAAGGCGCCGCCGCCGAGGCCCGAGGACTGCGGCTCAACCAGGCCCAGAACCGCTTGTACCGCCACCGCCGCATCGACCGCCGAGCCACCTTC
>VFBG01000206.1 GCA_006515835.1 bacterium
GTCGCGGCCTTCGTCGCCATCGCGGGCTGGCTGCGGGAACGGGGCCTGTCGACGCCGGCCATCGGCGCGCGCGACACGGCGGCCGGACTGGCTGTGCTTGAGGATCTGGGCGACGACATCTTCGCGTCCCATGACCGGGACTTGCAAACGATCTACGGCGCAGCGGTCGATGCACTCGCGGGTTTGCACGAAACGACGCCGCCGCGGGTGATCGAGGCTGACGGCGAGCGCTGGCCCCTGCATCGTTATGACGCCCTGGCCTATCAGGCGGGGCTGGACCCTTTCCTGGAGTGGTGGCCGGCCTTCGCCGGACTGCCCACACCATCGGATGAGGCGCGGGCCGAGTGGACGGCCCTGTGGGCGCCGGTGATCAAGCTGGGCGAGGCTGCTGAGCCGGTCTTCGTGCACCGAGACTATCATGCCGAGAACCTGCTGTGGCTGCCCGACCGGGCAGGGCTCGCGCGGGTGGGGATGATCGATTTCCAGGACGCGGTCAGCGGCCATCCGGCCTGGGACCTTTTGCATCTGCTGCAGGACGCCCGCCGCGACGTGGCGCCGGAACTGGAGACGGCCATGCTGGACCGCTATCTGGCGGCGCGCGGGCCGGCGCTGGACCGTGAGACCTTCCTGCACGACTACCGCGCGCTTGCGGCCCTGAATGCGGCCCGCATTCTCGGCCGGGTCTTCGCCCGGCAGGAGGTGCTGTTCCGGCGCGACCGCTACACCGCCTTCATGCCGCGCACCTGGCGGCATCTGGAGCGCGATCTGGAGGTCGGCGGGCTGCACGGCCTGAAGCAATGGTTCGACCGCCACGTCCCGGCTGAAGCACGGGTCGCGGAGAACCGGTCATGACCGCGCCCACCACCGCCCCAAGAACGGCAATGGTCCTCGCCGCCGGCCTCGGCACCCGGATGCGGCCCCTCACCGACGACCGGCCCAAGGCCCTGGTCGAGGTCGGCGGACAGGCCCTGATCGATCATGTGCTTCGCCGTCTGGGCGAGTCGGGCGTTGAGCGCGCCATCGTCAATGTCCACTGGTTCGCTGAACGGCTGGAATCGCACCTCGCGGCGCGGACGGGCGGGCCTGAAATCCTCATCTCCGACGAACGCGCCGAACTGCTGGAAACGGGCGGTGGCCTGAAGAAGGCCGCGGCGCTACTCGGGTCAGACCCGGTCTTCGTGGCCAATATCGACAGCGTCTGGACCGACAACAGCGCGCCGGGCGACACGTCCCTGAATCAACTCGCGCGGCTGTGGAATCCGTCAATCATGGATGCCGCGCTTCTTCTCGCGAGACGCGAGGGCTCAATCGGCTTCGAGGGCGGCGGCGATTTCTTCCTCGCCGACGACGGGCGGCTGACCTTCCGGGGCGACGCCCCTGAGGCGCCCTTCGCCTATATGGGCGTCCACATCTGCCGGCCCGGCTATGTCTCTGATGGCCCCGAAGGCCCTTTCTCCCTGAGCGGTTTCTGGCGCCGGTCGGCGGCGGCGGGGCGGCTGTACGGTTGCGTGCTGGACGGCGACTGGATGCACGTCGGCGACCCGGAGGCCCGCGACGCGGCCGAACTGAAACTGGCCGGCGGATGAGCATTTCGGGCCTTATGCAGCGAGATGCCACGCGTCGAGCGGCAGGCGCCCTGTGAAGGCCCGCTTCGATCCCTTCGCCGCGGCGGGTCCGCGCTGGTTCGCGATCGAGGCGCGCCGCCCCTTCCTTGAAGACCTCGCTGCCGGCGTGCTCGACTGGCTCGGCGATCACCCACCCGAGACCCTGTCCGACGCCGTCATCCTGTTGCCCAACCGCCGGGCCGCGCGCGCCTTCACCACCGCCCTCGGCAGACAGGCGGGAGGTCGAGCCATCCTGCTGCCCCAGGTCCGGCCGCTGGGTGATCTGGAGGAAGACGAACCGCCCTTCGCCCCCGGCGAGCTTGGTCTCGACCTGCCCCCGTCCATCGCGCCCCTGACCCGCCGGTTCGAGATGGCGCGGATGATCGTCGAGGACTTCCGTCCCGGCCTTTCGCCCCTGCGAGCCCTGGAGATGGCCGACGCCCTGGGCGGATTCCTCGACTCCTGCCAGCTGGAGGAGGTCGAGGACCTGCAGAAGGTCGCGACCCTGGTGGAGGGCGACCTCGCCGAGCACTGGCGCGAGTCCGCCGAATTCCTGGCGCTTGCCGTCGAGGCCTGGCCCAAGCGACTGGCGGCCATGGGGCTGGTCGACCCGGCATGGCG
>VFBG01000029.1 GCA_006515835.1 bacterium
TTTCAGGTTCCAACTGGAGCGGGCGAAGAGATTCGAACTCTCGACCCCAACCTTGGCAAGGTTGTGCTCTACCACTGAGCTACGCCCGCACTTCAGTCGGAGGCGGGCGTATAGCGGGAAGGCCCGACCTCTCGCAAGTCCCCCGTCGCACAATTCGGCGCTCAAGCAGCGAGCGACCGCGTCGCGAGCGTTAGCGCCCCTCCGCGCGTCAGCGCGGCGCCAGGCGTATTGCGCCGTCCAGCCGGATGCATTCGCCGTTGATGTAGACGTTGCGGGCCAGTTCCAGCACCAGCGACGCATAGTCCGCGGGCGTGCCCAGGCGGCTGGGGAAAGGAATGGCGGCGGCGAGCGCGTCCTGAATCTTCTGGTCCATGCCGGCCATCATCGGCGTCCACATGATGCCGATGCCTTCCTGGGCGAGGTCGCGGGCGACCGGCAGGGTCATGGCATAGACGCCGCCCTTGGAAGCCGAATAGGCCGCCTGACCGATCTGGCCGTCCTGGGCCGCCACCGAGGCGGTGTTGACGATCAGGCCTCGCTCGCCGTCAGCCATGGGCTCCAGGGTCACCATGCCGGCCGCCGACTGGCTGAGGACGCGGAAGGTGCCGAACAGATTGACCCGCACGGTGCGTTCGAACCCGGCCATGTCGTGGGCGCGGATTTCGCCGGTGTCCTTCTTGCGGCTGACCGTCTTCTGGCCCGTGGCGATGCCGGCGCAGTTGACCGTCAGACGCTCCTGTCCGTGGGCGGCGCGGGCTTTGGCGAAGGCGGCGGCGACCGAGGCGTCGTCGGTGACGTCGACCTTGCAGAAGACGCCGCCGATTTCGGCCGCGATGGCCTCGCCGCGCTCTTCGTTGAGGTCGAACAGAGCGACCCGTGCACCCGTGGCCGCGATGGCGCGCGCCGTTCCCTCGCCGAGGCCCGAGGCTCCGCCCGTCACCACCGCCGCAATCGACCCGTCGAGTTTCATGGCCGGAGCCCCTATGTTGATATTGAACCTGAGATCAGTCGCGGGGATTTAGCCGCCATGACCACGAATGCCAAACCGATCACGCCCGAAGAAGCGCTGGACCCGTCCCGCGCCCTCGTACCCTCGATCCAGCAGGTCAATGAGGTGCGGGTCCAGAAGGGTTTCTGGCCCAAGATCCGGCGCACGGCGGCCCGCATCCCCTTCGCCCGGCAAGTCATCAGCGTCTACTATTCCGCCCGTGACCCGGAGACGCCGACGGCGGCCAAGGGGATCATGCTGGGGGCGCTGGCCTATTTCGTCCTGCCGATCGACGCCATTCCGGACATTTTCGCCGGTATCGGCTTCACCGATGACGCGGCGGTGATCGCGGCCCTGATCGCCACCCTGGGGGCCAATATCAAACGCCGGCACAAGGATCAGGCCGATGCGGCGCTGGAGCGGCTGCGGGAAAACCAGACCGACTAGAGTGAGCGCAGCCAGCCGGTGATCGACAGCCGGTCCCTCGGGGCGAAACTGGCCACCTGGGTCACCGCGTGGCGCATCGGCACGGCGAAGATGTTGAGGGCGTTGAAGGCAGGCGCAAAGCCATCCTCGATGTGGCCGCCCTCTCCCTCGAACGCCAGCACCCCGCCCCAGTCGGCGCGCCAGTCGCGGGTCAGGTTCAGCACATAGGCGTAGAGCCGGTTCTTGCCCTCGGCAGCGTCGTCATGGCCGGTCAGGACATGGCCGGGCCGGTAGCGCGTGGCCTGGGCGTCGGCGAAGTCGATGCGGTCGTCCCCGGTCACGCCCCGAACAAGAGCGAGGAAGTCCGGCCCGTTGAGGAAGGCGAGCACCTCGCTGACCGCGTCGCGCGGCGCATCCTGGGGCTCCATGTCCAGCCGGCGGGTGTCGAAGATGTACTGCATGCGGGGTTCGGACCCGTCGACGCGGGCACCGTCGATCCAGCCCTGCTTGCCGGGCTCGGCGGCGATCCGACCACGCAAGGGCAGTTCGAAGAACTCACCCCCCGCCGACACGCTGACCTTCCAGCCGTCGAAGGCCTCCATGGCCGCGACCAGCGCCTCGGCGCTGTCGGAGTCGAGTACGCCGGGAATATGAAGCCGCTGCCGCGCCTGGAACGCCGTGCGCAGCGCCGTCGCATCCAATGCGGGCGACAGCCGCAGGGTCACGAGTCGACCGTGACCACGACCTTGCCCATCACCGACCGGTCGCCAAGGGCCTTGATCGCCTCATGGGCGCGCTCCAGCGGGAAGGTCTGGCTGACGCGCGGCCGGATCTTCCCTTCGGTCCACATCGTCAGCAGCTCGGCCATGTTGGCAGCGTGGGCGGCGGGATCCCGCATCACCGCCGCGCCCCAGAACACCCCGATCACCGACACGGATTTCAGCAGGGTCAGGTTCAACGGCAAGGACGGGATGCCGGCCGGGAATCCAACCACCAGATAGCGGCCGTTCCAGTCCATGGCGCGGATGGCCGGCTCGCAATAGTCGCCGCCGACAGCGTCATAGACCACGTCCGGACCGTCACGGCCCGAGGCCAGCTTCAACTCGCCCGACAGCTCCTTCTGGGCCGCTTTGTCCATCTTGCCCGAGGGATAGATCAGGCCGTTGTCGGCGCCGGCCTCCAGGGCGAACTGGACCTTGTCATTGGTCGAGGCGGCGGCGGTGACCTGGGCGCCCATGGCCTTGCCCAGTTCGACCGCGGCGACGCCGACGCCGCCGGCCGCGCCCAGCACCAGCAGACGCTCACCGGCCTTCAGCTGCGCCCGGTCCTTCAGGGCGTAGTAGGAGGTGCCGTAGGTCATGACGAGCGCGGCCGCCGTGTTGAAGTCCATGGCGTCGGGGATTTTCATCACCGTGGCGGCAGGCACCGCCAGGCGCTCGACCATGCCACCCCAGCCGGGCACGGCGATGACCCGGTCGCCCCTGCGGACGTTGGTCACGCCCTCGCCGACGGCCTCGACCACGCCCGCGACCTCGCCGCCGGGCGAGAAGGGCCGCGTCGGCTTGAACTGGTATTTGTCCTCGATGATCAGGGTGTCGGGGAAGTTGACGCCGATGGCCCGCACTTCAATGACCACCTCGCCCTTCATTGGCCGGGGATCCAGCACCTCCTCAACGACAAGGGTTTCGGGTCCGCCGGGGACCTTGGACAGGACTGCGCGCATCAGGGGGTCTTTCTGAACGGGTTCGGGGTCGGTGACCGGCCGGGGAGGAGGCTGAGGTCGATCTGGCGCACCCAGCCGGTGATCGACAAACGCGGCGCGCCTGCAAAGGGGGCCACGCAGGAGACGGCGTGGGGCTGGGGCACGCGGAAGAGGTTCAGGGCATTCCAGGCCGGGCTGTAGGCCTCTGCCACATGGCCGTCGGTGTCGATGAAGTTGAGAAGGCCGCCCCAGTCGGTCCGCCAGTGCGGCGTCAGGTTCAGCACATAGGCGTAGAGCCGGCCCTTTTCGGCGGCGGAATCGTCGTGCTGGGTCAGATAGTGGCCGCGCTCATAGCGGGTCGCCTGGGCGTCGACGTAGTTGGGGCGCGGGTCGCCGGTCAGGGCGCGGATGAAGTCCAGGAACGCCGGGCTGTTGAGAAAGCCGTAGGCGGCCACCAGTTCGACGGCCAGGGCCTGCCGCTGTTCGGCCAGATCGCTGATGCGGACGCTGTCGAACATGTAGTGGAAACCGTCGCGCGCCTCGGCATGGGCCAGTTGCAGGAAGCGCATGGCCTTGTCGGGCGGAAAGGCCTCCAGCTGCTCGACCGGGACGTCGATGGTCTGGCCGCCGCCCATGGTCGAGCAGATCCACAGCTTTTCCGTCGCCAGCGCCCGATGCAGCATTTCCGCTGAAGCAGGCTTGAGGAAGCCCGGGATGTGGATGCACGAAAGGCCCTGAAGCTTGCACGGATCATCCCTTGGCGCGCATGACGGGCGAAAGCGCTGCCGTCGTCCCGCGACGCTAGCGACCCTCGTCCCGAGTTAAAAGAGGCCCTGATGACCGGCAGACCCGCCCTCATCCTCCACGGCGGCGCCGGCGCCCGGCGCGAGCGCGACTACACCCTCGAGATCGCCCACATGGGCGAGGTCGTGGCGGCCATGAAGGCGCGACTGGACGCGGGGGCTTCGGCGCTCGACGTAGCGGTCGAGGCGACGGTGCTGCTGGAGGATTCCGGCCTCTATGTCGCCGGGCGCGGGGCCTCGCCCAACCTGGCCGGAGCGTATGAGCTGGACGCCAGCCTGATGGACGGCGCGACGCGCAAGGCCGGGGCCGTCGCCGCCCTGCAGGGCTTCCGCAATCCTGTCGTGGCCGCCCGGGCGGTCATGGACCGCACGCCGCACGTCATGCTGGCCGGCGAGGGTGCCGCCCTGTTCGCGCTTGATCAGGGACTCGAACCCATCGCCGACGAGGAGGCCTGGTTCACACGGGCCGGTCAGGGCGAGGACAATCATCCGCCGGGGACCCTGGCCCACGGCACCGTCGGCTGCTGCGTGCTGGATCGCGACGGCCGGCTGGCGGCGGCGACCTCGACGGCGGGCGTGTTCGGCAAGATGCCGGGCCGCGTGGGCGATACGCCGATCCCGGGTGCGGGCAGCTGGGCCGACGGCCGCGTGGCCGTATCCGGCACCGGTCAGGGCGAGTATTTCATCCGCGTCGCCGCCTGCGTACAGGTCAGCTGGCGCGTCGGGGCGGGGCAGTCGCTGGCCGAGGCAGGCCGCGCGGTGATCGACGAGATCGGCGGCCTGGGCGGCGACGGCGGACTGATCGCGCTGGACCGCGACGGGAACATCGCCGCACCCTTCAACAGCCAGGGCATGAAGCGGGCCTGGCTGACCACCGACGGCGAGATCGGGGTCGAGGTGTTCGGATCCTGACACAGGCGTTACGGCGAATTCACTGGTCAGCGAACGCGCCTCATTTAGTCAGGGACCAGATTTCTGGAGCCGTCCTGATGAAAACCTCCCCCGGCCTCTTCGCGCTCTGCGCCTTGCTGATGTCCACTGCCTGCGCCCCCGTCATTGAGGGCGGCCCGCCGATCGCCCTGCCGGTCGGCCTGCAGGAAACCGCCCAGATCGGCAGCGTCACCCTGTCGACGGGCTGGATCAACGCCGAGGACGACTTCTCCGAGACCTTCTCTTCAGAGATTCACGAGGAACTGAGCCGCTGCATGTGGGGCACCGCGCCGATCAACCTGCGCGTCCACATCGACGAGATGCAGCGCGCCGGACGGCTGGAGACCCTGCTGACCGGAGAGGGGTCGCACAGCCTGTCGGGCACTGTGGAGTTCGTCGATCCGGCGGACAACCGCGTGCTTGGCCGCTTCCCGGTCTCGGTGGTGACCAGCGCCCAGGGCCGCCTCGGCGGCGTGCTCGGGGACCGTCAGATGATGGTGTCGGAAGAGTTCGGCCGCGCTGTGTGCGAACAGGCGTTCGGGCGGAATCCGCGGGATCGCGGGCCGCACAACGCGACGGGCGGCCAGGCCTAAGAAGGGAGCGGCCCTTGGGTGAACCAACCCACGAGGATCATTTCGCAGCCTGCGCACCGGAGGTCAGCCATCGGCTGTCCGCAATCCAGGCGGAGGTCGAACGCCGTGTCCCGGGCGTGACCCGTTGCATCGCCTATCGCATGCCAGCCTTCAGGCGGGGGAAGGTGTTCTTCTATTTCGCGGGGTTCAAACGCCACATCGGCATCTATCCGCCGCTAAACGCGCCCGAAGATCTGGTGACGCGGCTGGGTCCGTATCGCGGGCCGAAGGGGAATCTCTCTTTCCCGCACGATGCACCCCTCCCGCTCGAACTCATCGGGAAGGTCGCCGAAGAACTGGCGTCGGCCTACGGTCGCCCGAACGGGAAATGAACTAGGTCGACGGTCGGGCGCGGACCGAGGTCTGCGCCCCGTATCCGACGACGCCGGCGGATTCCCGCGCATTGCCGCGCGTATGACCGCCGCTCCGGCATCGGAAGTCCTGCCGGGGGTCGCCCGTCTGGCTTCCGGTCGGGACCAGTTCGGAGTCCGCGTGGCACTGCGCAGCGCGCTCGGCCAGCGTCAGGTTTACCGGCTCAACCGTGCTGCTGCAGGCGCCGAGGGCGAGGAGCCCACCGGCCAGACAAATGGAAACGATCGAAACACGCATATTTCGTCTTCCTGCAATTGCCGGGAGATTGCCTCCCCGCCGAACCAGACACCCGCCCGGAACGCGCGTCAAGGTTGAGAGCCCGAGCCAGAGGTTGAGAAGCGCGCACGATGGGTCAACAAAAAGGGCCGGCGGATCGCTCCGCCGGCCCTCTTCGTTCGGTTCGGCCTGAAGCCTACTCCGCCGTACCGCGCGCCAGGTTGCGCAGGACGTAGGGCATGACGCCGCCCGCCTTGAAGTAGTCCAGCTCGGTCTGGTTATCGATGCGGCAGCGGACCGGGAAGCGGGCCATCTTGCCGTCCGACGGACGGAACAGCTCGACCCACAGGTCCTGACGCGGGCGCAGCTTGCCGACATTGACGTCCGACAGGCCGCGGATGGTGACGATCTCTTCCCCGGTCAGGCCCAGCTTGGACCAGCCCTCGGCCTTGAACTGCAGCGGCACCACGCCCATCCCGACCAGGTTGGAGCGGTGGATACGCTCGTAGCTCTCGGCCAGAACGGCGCGGACGCCCAGCAGGCGGGTGCCCTTGGCCGCCCAGTCGCGCGACGAGCCGGTGCCGTATTCCTTGCCCGCGAACACGACCAGCGGCCGGCCCTCGGACTGGTAGCGCATGATGTCCGGGGTGATCTTGTTGCGGATACGGATGTTGGCAAAGGTGCCGCGCATCATGACTTCGTGGTGGCCGCGGCGCGCGCCGTAGCTGTTGAAGTCGAGAGCGTCGACGCCGCGGTTGGTCAGCCAGGCACCGGCGGGCGAGGTCTTCTTGATCGAACCGGCCGGGCTGATGTGGTCGGTGGTGATGGAGTCGCCGAACACGCCCAGCACGCGGGCCTCGATGATATCCTTCACCGCCGACGGGGTCATCGACATGCCCTCGAAATAGGGCGGGTTCTTCACATAGGTCGAGCCGATGTCCCAGGCGTAGGTCTGGCCGCCCTCGACCTTGATGGCCTGCCAGTGTTTGTCGCCCTTGAACACGTCGCCATTGCCCTGCCAGTGTTTGTCGCCCTTGAAGACGTCGGCATAGCGTTTGGCGAACATGGCCGGGGTGACGCATTTCTTCTGGATGTCGGCGATCTCTTTCGAGGTCGGCCAGACGTCCTTCAGGAAGACGTCCTTGCCCTTCTCGTCCTGACCGATCGGATCCTTCGAGATGTCGATCCGCATCGAACCGGCCAGCGCATACGCGACGACCAGCGGCGGCGAGGCCAGATAGTTGGCCTGGACGTCGGGGTTCACCCGGCCTTCGAAGTTCCGGTTGCCGGAGAGCACCGAGGCACCGACCAGGCCGTTGTCATTGATGGCTTTCGAGATGCTGTCCGACAGCGGGCCCGAATTGCCGATGCAGGTGGTGCAGCCGTAGCCGACCAGGTTGAAGCCCATGGCGTCCAGATCGGCCTGCAGGCCGGCGGCCGTCAGATAGTCGGTGACCACCTGCGAGCCGGGGGCCAGCGAGGTCTTGACCCAGGGCTTGACCGACAGGCCCAGCTTCTTCGCCTTGCGCGCCACCAGACCGGCGGCGATCAGGACCGACGGGTTGGAGGTGTTGGTGCAGGAGGTGATGGCGGCGATGACGACATCGCCGTCGCCGAGGTCGAACTTCTCACCCTCGACCTTGACGCGCGGGGCGTCGACCGGGCGGTTGAAGACCTCGGTCAGGGCGGTTTCGAAGGCGGGGGCGGCAACGGTCAGTTCGACCTTGTCCTGCGGGCGTTTCGGACCGGCGATCGAGGGCACGACCGTGGCCATGTCCAGCTCGAGGATGTCCGAGAAGACCGGATCTTCCGAGGTCTCGTCGATCCACAGGCCCTGGGCCTTGGCATAGGCTTCCACGAGGGCGACGCGCGCCTTGTCGCGGCCGGTGGCGGTCAGGCCGCCGAGACGGGGAAGAATCCGCAGGTGGCGCCGTATTCGGGAGCCATGTTGGCGATGGTGGCCTGGTCCTCGATGGTCAGGCTGATGACGCCGGGGCCGAAGAACTCCACGAACTTGCCGACCACGCCCTTCTTGCGCAGCATCTGGGTGACGGTCAGCACCAGGTCGGTGGCGGTCGCGCCTTCCGGCAGGGCTCCGGTCAGGCGGAAGCCGACGACTTCCGGGATCAGCATGGGGATGGGCTGGCCGAGCATGGCCGCCTCGGCCTCGATGCCGCCGACGCCCCAGCCCAGAACGGCCAGGCCGTTGATCATGGTGGTGTGGCTGTCGGTGCCGACGACGGTGTCGGGATAGGCGACGGTCTTCCTGCCCTCTTCCAGCGTCCAGACGGTCTGGGCCAGGTTCTCCAGGTTCACCTGGTGGCAGATGCCGGTGCCGGGGGGCACGACGCGGAAATTGTTGAAGGCCGACGAGCCCCAGCGCAGGAATTTATAGCGCTCGATGTTGCGCTCATATTCACGCTCGACGTTCTGGTTGAAGGCACCGGGCGTGCCGAAATGGTCGACCATGACCGAGTGGTCGATCACGAGGTCGACGGGGTTGAGCGGGTTGATCTTGGAGGCATCGGCGCCGAGGGCCGACATGGCGTCGCGCATGGCGGCCAGGTCGACGACGGCGGGCACGCCGGTGAAGTCCTGCATCAGGACGCGGGCCGGGCGGAAGGCGATCTCGTGCTCGACCGAGCCCTTGTTCTCGATCCAGGCGGCGACGGCTTTCAGGTCGGCTTCGCTGACGGAAACCCCGTCCTCGTTGCGCAGCAGGTTCTCCAGCAGCACCTTCATCGAGCGCGGCAGGCGGGAAATCCCGGTCAGGCCCGCTTCCTCAGCGGCCGGAAGGCTGTAATAGGCGTATTTCTTGCGCCCGACGGTGATGTCCCGGCGGGTCTTGAGGCTGTCGACTGACGGCATGGAGAGGCTTCCTCTGGTTCACGCCGCCCGACAATCCGGTTGCACGAACGCGCGGTCGACGGCGGGGCGCACAGGTCCCCGACGCGCGCGGCGAACGCCTGCTGCGGCGGGGCCGGATATAACGAGGGTTGCGGGTCGCGTCCATGTATCCACGTCGAGCGTGGGGTCATTGAGAGAGATTCGCAACTGGAGGGGGCACGGATGATTTCCGCCGACTCCCTCACGGTCTCCCGCGGCGAACGCGTCCTCTTCCGCGACCTGTCTTTTCACATCGCCTCCGGCGAGGCCGTGGCCCTGACCGGGGCGAACGGCGCGGGCAAGACCACCCTGCTGCGCACCCTGGCCGGCTTCGTCCGTCCGGACGCCGGGACGGTGCAGTTTTCCGGTGGGAATTCGAAGACAGATTCTGGCGCCGAAACAGGGACAGAAGAGACAACGGCTACGGGCTGCGGCGCATGGATTCACTGGCTCGGCCATATGGACGGGCTGAAAACCGGTCGCCGGGCCCGCGAGGAGCTGGAGTTCCAGGCCCGCTGGGCCGGGGCCGATGCGGACGGGATCGCCGCCGCCGTCGATGTGCTCGCGCTGGAGCCCCTGCTCGACCTCGAGGTGCGAAAGCTGTCGGCCGGACAACGTCGCCGGCTGGCCTTCGCGCGGCTGGTCGCGGCACCGCGTCCGCTGTGGCTGCTGGACGAGCCGTTCGCCCCGCTGGACGCCCGCTGGCGCGCCGCCCTCGGCCTGCTGATGCAGACCCATCTGGACAAGGGCGGGGCCATTCTCGCCGCCGTCCATGATCCCCTGCCTGTCGCGGCGCGGGCGCTCGACATCGGGGCTGGGCGATGAAGGCGCTGATGATCCTCTTCCGGCGCGAGCTGGCGCTGGCCTGGTCCGGCGGCGGAGGGCCGTTGCTCGCCTGCGGCTTCTTCCTGTGTCTGACGGTGCTGATCCCGCTGGCGGCCGGCGGCGATCCGGCAGGCCTGAGGCCGATCGCGGGCGGTATCGCCTGGCTGGCCCTGGCCCTGTCGTCGATCCTGTCGCTGGAGCGGCTGTTCGAGCGCGACCTTGAAGACGGCGCACTGGACCTGATCGCGCTGGGTCCCGTGCCGCTGGAACTGGTCGTCCTGACCAAGGCCAAGGCCCAGTGGCTGGCGGTCGGCGTGCCCCTGGCCCTGACCGCCCCGGTCGCAGCGATCACCCTCGGCCTGCCGACATCGCTGGCCCTGCTGGTCGCGTTGTCCGCCCTGATCGGCTCGCTCGGCTTCGCCCTGACCGGCGCACTCGGCGCGGCGCTGGCGCTGGGATCAAAGCGGGGCGGCCTGCTGATCGCCGTCGTGGTCCTGCCCCTGTTCATCCCGCCGGTGGTTTTCGGCGCCGGCGCGCTGGAGCGGGCGATCAACGGCCTCGACCCGACGCCGGCGCTGGCTTTCCTGGGGGCTTACGTCCTCTTCGCGGCCGTGGTCACGCCGTTTGCGGGCGCGGCGGCGGTCCGGAACGCGCAGGGCTGACTTCGGTCAGTGCAGGCCGACCGTGCCTCTCAGACCTGAGAAGATCACAGCCGGGTCGTAGCCGACGCCTGACTTGAACACATACTGGAACCGGTCCAGCGCCGCTGGATCGGCCGACGGGTCGCCGTCGATCAGGATCAGGTCAGCCCGCTTGCCCGGCTCGATCGACCCCACCTCGGTGTCGCGGCCGAGGAAGCGGGCGCCGTCCAGCGAGGCGATCCGGACCACCGTCTCGAAGTCGAACCCGGCCTCAAGCATCAGCTGCAACTGACGGCGCGACGAGAAGCCCGGGATGACCCCGCCGTAGCCGGTCGGGTCGGTTCCGGCGACCAGGGTCCCGCCGGCGTCGGCGAAGGCCCGTTCCAGCCGCATCATATTGGCCAGCAGGCTGCGCGAGGCGTCGTCCGTCCGCTGCTGCAGGAGCGGCCAGACCTGCTCATACTGGGCCCGGACCGGCGGGGTCAGCAGCTCCAGCGCGCCTTCGGGTGCCATGGGGCGGCCGGTGGTCAGGGTCTCGATGATGGTCAGGGTCGAGGTCAGGACCACGCCCCGGTCGACCAGATGACGGATCAGGGCCTGGACCGCGAGAGAGTCCGGATCCAGCGCCGCCAGCGAGGCCTGCACCGCCGCATCATCTGGACAGACGTCCGGCTGTTTGTCTTCCACAAAGTCGGTGGCGGCGAAGAAGCCATGCTCGAGATTGTCGATGCCGAGATCCGCCGCCTCGCGGTAGGTCACCGAGCACAGATGGCCGGTGACCTTCTGGCCGCGGGCATGGGCCAGTTCGATGACCCGGCCCAACTCGGCGCGGCGGATCTCCATGTAGGTCTTGTAGGAGGTCGCCCCCTCGGCGGCCCAGTAGTTCACCATCCGCTCGGCGTCATCGGCGCCGTCCAGCGCATTGACCTGTACGATCGGCAGGCCGGGCCCGTTCAGATAAGGGGCAGTGACGTCCATGTCCGGGCCGGGGGTGCGGCCGGCCGCAATCTCATCCCGCAGGTTCAGATCGGCATAGGGCGACATCGAGCCGGCGGTCCGCATCGTCGTGACCCCGCCAGCGAGATACAGGCGCGGAAAGCTGAAGCTCATCTCGCCGTAGTTCGCCCGCCCGGTCGGGTAGAACATATGTTCGTGCATCAGGACGAGGCCGGGGATCAGCGTCTTGCCCGCCCCCTCGATCACCCGGGTGCCGTCCGGGGCCGCAAGGCCGGCACCGACCTCGGCGATGCGGCCATCGCGGATCAGCACGCTCATGCCGGTCCGGGCGGGGGCACCCGTGCCGTCGACCAGCCGCACGTCGCGGATCAGGATCACCGGCTCGTCGAAAGCTACATATGCCGGGCGTCGCGCAGGCGGCGCGGCCTGTGCCTCGGGCGGGGCGGCAATCTGGCCGAGGGCAGGGCCGGCGGCCAGGGCGATGGCCAGTCCGGCCAGAAGGATGCGGGCGCTTTTCATGATCGAACCTCCGACTCCGTCAAAAGCTAGCGCGGCCGGAGGCGTCCCGCCAACCGATCGCGGTCGGCGGGACGCCGGGCGGCTAGTTCAGGGTCCGCACCCAGGTCTGCAGGGCCGCACTATCGCTGATGTCGCCGTCGAACGGATGCGCCGGACGGTGCGGCTCGTTGTTGCCGCGCGGTCGGCCACGCCAGACCTTCATCGGGATCACCAGGCGGGCCAGACCGCTGGGCAGGGCAGCGGTGCGGACATCCATGTAGACGGTGTCGGCCGAGGTCTCGCGACCGATCTGTATGGCTCCGAGAGCTTTCCACAGATCCACCGCATCCAGACAGGCCGAGGCGCAGACGGAGTCGGTCAGCACATAGACCGGACCCCGGACCAGCTGAGCCGGCGAGGGTCCGGCTCCGGCGCGTCCGGGCGCGCTTTCCAGATCGCGCCAGTACGGCTGGCCGGCCGCCTGCGCGGCCTTCATGCCGTCGACAATCTCCTGCGCCCAACCGATGCGTTCGGTGCTCTCGCCGGCTGCCGTCCATTCGTCGACATAGGACTGGATGGCGGCGAGGTTGGCGTCCGACGCCCTCCATTCGATGGCGATCTCGGCCCTCGGTTCATGAGCCCTGACCCAGTCCGCCCCCCAGAGCGTGATGGCGATCTCCTCACTCCAGTGGGACGAACCGCCGCCGTTACCGCGCAGGTCCAGCACCACAAAGGGCGCCGCCCTCAGTTCCGCCTGGTTCGCCATCCACTCCGCCATCATCGGCGTCAGGGCCTTGTGGGCGTCGCTCGAAGGGTCGCCGTTGAACGACGGCATCGACATCCAGACCCCGCCGTCGTCGAGCGTGGTCAGACCGAACGCCGCCCCACCCCGTTGCGTCAGACGGGCGCGCCGGGCCGACAGGTCCGCCGGCTCTATGGCCCGCCAGTTGAGCGCCCATGTCTTCGTTTCCCCTTCGCTTTCGAAGCGGCAGGACGCCATCTGGCCGAGCCACGGATTGGAGGGGCTCATGAACAACCAGTCGCCGAGCAGGACGCGCTGCGATTCGAGGAACCACCGCCCCCGGAAGGCGCCGATCCGCGCCTCGGCCAGCCGCGCCGCGGGAACCCCATCGCAATCAATCAGCCGCGCGCCCATCGGAAGCGCGGCGGCGTCCGCCTCGTCCCGCACCGCCACAACCTGATCCGCGCCGCGATAGACAGTGAGGAACCCCGGCCAGCGTGTGGGGAAGCCCCCTGCCTGGTTTGTGAGTCCCATCTGGACATGTCCGTCGTCGAAACCGGCGACGAAGGCGCGCATGGCCCACCACCACCCGCCGGCGTCTGTGGTCGATTCGGCCCGTTGCAGCGCAATGGCCAGACCTGCATCCACCCTGGCGCGGAACTCCGGATTCAGGCTGTCATGAACGCCGGGATGGCTGTCGATGATGATCCCGTGCAGCGCAGTCGCATCCTGCCGCAGCGTTGCCGACCAGTCGCGCGGTGCCGACATCCAGCCCTCCGCCGGCGTCGGGACTGGCGGCTCCTGCGCCATCACGGGCGCGGCGATGGTCAGAAGGGCGGCGGCGAGCTGGACAGGCTTCATCGGTTCCCCCAAGGGTTGGCCGGCAACCTGACAAAGGTCTCCGCGCCTCGCCAGTTAAGCCCTGGTAAGGTGAAGCTTCGTCTTTGTGTCAGGCCTTCTTGACGAATTCCGTGCGGAGAACGAGGCCCCGTACCTTGTCGACGTTGGCCTCGATCTCGTCGGTGTCTCCGGTCAGCCGGATGTTCTTCACCAGCGTCCCGCGCTTCAGCGTAACCCCGCCCGAGCCCTTGACCTTGAGGTCCTTGATCAGGGTCACGCTGTCGCCGTCGGCGAGGATGTTGCCGTTGGAGTCCTTGGTCACGTCGTCCGTCATGTCGCTGCCTTTCGGTCGGGAGGAAGCGTCGCCATAGCACGTCGCCTGCGGCCTGGCGCCACCCGGAGAAGTCCGGATATGGCGCGTGCCGTTCCGGCCCGCTAAGGAGTCGACGATGTTCGGCCTTGCCAACCCCGACCGCTTCCTTCGCTTCACACGACCGCTGACGCCGGTCCTGTGGGCCGTGGCCGCCGTGCTGCTGGTCGTGGGAACCTGGTTCAGCTTCACCGCCCCCGAGGACTATCAGCAGGGCGACACGGTGCGGATCATGTTCGTGCATGTACCCGCGGCCTCGGTCGGTCTGATGATCTATGGCGCGCTCGGCGTTTCCAGCTTCTTCGCCCTGGTGTTTCGCCATCCGCTGGCCGACGCCGCCGCCCGCGCCGCCGCCCTGCCCGGCGCCGCCTACACCGCACTGGCCCTCGCCACCGGCAGCCTGTGGGGCAAGCCGATGTGGGGCGCATGGTGGGCCTGGGGCGACGCGCGCCTGATGTCGGTGCTGATCCTGTTCCTCTTCTACCTCGGCTATATGGCGCTGCGGGCCTCGATCGATGATGAGGCGAAGGCGGCACGCGCGGCCGCCGTGCTGGGCCTTGTCGGGCTGATCAATCTGCCGATCGTCAAATTCTCGGTCGACTGGTGGAACACCCTGCACCAGCCGGCGTCGCTGCTGCGGGCCGACGGGCCGTCGATGTCCGCCGTCTTTCTGACGCCGCTGCTGCTGATGATGGCGGCCTACGGGGCGTTGTTTCTGGCCATCTGGCTGACCTCGATCCGCAGCGAGATCGTGCGCCGCCGCGTGGTGTCGATCCGCGCCCGCAAGGCGCTGGAGGCCTGATGATGCTCGACCTCGACATGGGCCGCTATGCCGCCTTCGTCTGGCCCGCCTGGGGCCTGAGCGCGATCGTGCTGGCCGTCCTGGCCGCCCGCGCCGTGATCGCGGCCCGCCGCTGGTCGGCGGAGCTGAAACGGCTGGAGGACGAGCCCAAATCATGAGCCGGTGGCTGTCCGTCGTCCCGCTGATCGTCCTCGTGGCGCTGGCGGCCCTGTTCATCGGCTGGTCCCTGAAGCGCGATCCGTCGATCAAGCCCGACGCCATCGTCGGCCAGCCCATTCCGGAGACAGTCCTGCCGATGTTGACGGGCGACCAGCCCGGTCCCGGCCATCTGGATCTGAAGACCGCGGGCGTCGGCAAGCCGATGCTGGTCAATGTCTTCGCCAGCTGGTGCGCGCCATGCCGGGCCGAACACTCCAATCTGATGGCCCTCAAGGCGCGCGGCGTGGCTGTGGTCGGCGTGGCCTGGAAGGACGACCCCGTCGCCACCCGGGCCTTCCTCGACGAGCTGGGCGACCCCTATGCCATGGTGCTGGTCGACCGGGAGGGCCGGGCGGGCCTCGACCTCGGGATCAGCGGCGCGCCGGAGACCTTCGCGGTCAATGCCATGGGCCAGGTCGTCGCCAAATCATCCGGCCCCCTGCTCGACGCCGCCGAGATCGAGCGCCTCGTTGCGGCCATACAGGCCCCGGACCGGCCGCTGCCGACGGCGAGGCCGCGCGAACCCGGACGTTAACCTCTTTCCGACGGTTTTCGTTAACCCTGCCGGCATGAGTGCGATTCGACCCAATCTGCCGTCCTTCCCGACCCCGCTGTCGCAAACGCCGGTCCCGGTGCGCGCCGCGCGATCCGATTTCTTCAAGGCCGCCCTGGATGCGGTGCAGGCGAGCGCTGCGGAGCCAGCCGTAAGCGCTGCGGTGCCCGCATCAGCGAACGCGGTCAGGGAAGAACAGCCCCCGCGCCCCGGTGCCCTGCTGGACATCCGGGTCTGATCATCCCCCGCGACGTTCGGCCTTCACGCGAAAATGAGCGGCGCGTTTTCGCCTGCCGTGATTAACCTCTCCGCCATGCGTGCGAGGGGCTGGATCATCCCTGCGGCGGCCCTCGCGGCCGCCCTTGTCGCGGCGGGGTCGGTGGCCCAGCCGTCGTCGGCCCGCGCCGCCCGCGATTCTACGCCACCGCCAGAGCCCGTGGTCATCGAACTGTTCACGGCCCAGGGCTGCGCCGGCTGTCCCGAGGCCAATGCCCGGTTCGAGTCGGTCGCGGCCGAGCCCGGCGTCATCGCCCTGACCTACGCCGTCGACTACTGGGACTATCTGGGCTGGCAGGACACCTTCGCCCGGCCCGAGTTCGCCCAGCGCCAGCGCGCCTATCGCAAGCCGTTAAGACTGCGCAACGTGTCCACGCCCCAGGTCGTGATCGACGGGCGCCGTCAGGTCGTGGGTGCCCAGGCACCCGCCCTGCAGAGCGCCATTGACGAGGAGGCCGCGCGCCGGGTGTTTCCGCCGGAGATCGAGTTCCGCAGCGGCGGCGACCGCGTCGGCGTCGGCTCGGGCCGGGTCCCGTCCGGCGGCGCCGAGGTCGTGGCCGTGACCTTTACGCCCGGAGCGCAGGAAGTCGTGATCGCCCGGGGCGACAACCGCGGGCGCACAGTGCGCCACATGAATGTCGTGCGATCGGTCCGGACGCTTGGGGAATGGACCGGACGGCCCGCCCTGTACGCCCTGCCCGGCGCGAGCGAACCGGGTCAGGCCGTCGCCATTCTGGTCCAGGCGAAGGACGACCGCCGCATCCTGAACGCGGCCGTTCTGGCATCGCGCTGAACCTCTGACCGGGTCCTGTCAGCTTCCGTCAGTATCCCGGTTCTCCCAAAGCCCCGGACAGTGCATGATTGGCCCTCAGTCCGTGGGCCCTACATCGAGCGGGAATGGTGATGCGTATCGGCGGACGGAGATGGATCGGCGCAGGTCTTGCGGTCAGCCTGCTGTTCGGCTGCGCCGCCGTGGCGACGGCGAAGCAGGACGACGGGTCGATGACCCCGGCCGCGCGCGGCGTGACCCAGGTCCTGACCGCCGCCGAACTGGCCGCCTGGGGCCGCGAGCGCGGTGACGCCGGTGCCCTGATCATGGCCGCCCGTCTGCTGGCCGAGGTGCCCCTGCGCCAGGCCGACGGCGAGACTCCCTTCCTGACCGCTGCCAGCCTGCTGGACGAGGCTGCCGCCCTCGCGGGCGATAACCCCGGCGTGGTCGACGCCATCGACCGGCTGCGGGACCCGCTGAACCGCGGCGTGCGCTCCTCGACCTTCGGGGCAGGGCCGGTGCTGACCGTGAAATCGCTTCAGGCTCGCGAAAGCTGGGCCTTCGCTGTCGAGGCGCGCGGAGGCGAGATCCTGAGGGTCGCCGCCATCGGCGACGGGGACACCAATATCGATCTGACCGTGCGCGACGCGCGCGGCGCCGTGGTCTGCCGCGACGGTTTCGGCGATCACTACCCTGTCTGCACCGTTTCGCCCCGCGCGGGCGGACAGATGCAGGTCGACATCGTCAACCGCGGCCAAGTCTGGACCCGGGTCCAGGTCCTGAGCAACTGAGGCCTGAACGGATGATCGCAGCCAGGGTCGCACGGTGTCTGGCCTCGGTCGCCGCAATCGCCGCCGTCCTCGCCGCCGGCCCTGCCCCTGCACACCAGGAGTCGCCGGCCGCCCTGCGCGCCGAGGGCTATGAGGCGGCGCAATGGGCGATCGCCTCCGACGCCGCCGACGCGCTCGCGCGGGTCTCGGCCCGATTCGCCCAGGGCGACAACGCACTGGGCCGGCTGGCGGAGGAGCGCGAAGACCTCATCGAGCGCCGCGACCGGCTGGAGCGCGAACTGGAGCGGCTCTATGCCTCGGAGGATGCTGAAGCACTCGCCAACAGGACCCGCACCCGTGCGGTCTGGGAGACGACCGTCGAACGGCTGCGGACCGTGGACGCTGACATCGATGCCCGCTTCCCCGCCTATTCCGAACTGACCAGCCCGCGCGCCCTGTCGATCACGGAGACCCAGGCCCTTCTTGGGCCCGACGAGGGTCTGCTGCTGGTGCTGGTCAACCCCGAGGCGACCTATGTCTGGGGCATATCCCGCGAGCGGGTCGAATGGGCCCGGGCGGACAATCTCGGCGATGCGGAGATGACGGCGGCGGTGAACCGGCTGCGGGCGTCCCTGACCAGCGCCGGCGCGGTGCGGGGCGGGCAGGACGTCGATCCGCTCCTGTTCGCCGGGCCGCAGGCGACGCCTTTCGACCGCACCACGGCGCATCGTCTGTACACGGAGCTTGTAGAACCCGTTGAAAGCGCGTTCGCCGGCAAGAAGACCCTGATCTCGGTCGTGACCGGTGCTCTGACCGCCTTGCCGCTGGCGGTGCTGACGACCGCCACGCCGACCGGCTCCGACACCGGGACCGAGGCTCTGGCCGCCACGCCCTGGCTGATCGACCGCTACGCCCTCGCCACCCTGCCATCGGTGTCCAGCCTGGAAGCCCTCCGATGCCATCTGGTCGACGACCCGACCCAGCGCAGCGCCGGCTGCCCCCAGCGTCGCG
>VFBG01000030.1 GCA_006515835.1 bacterium
GCCTCGCCGCAATCCCCGCGCCGATTAAGCCCGGCGCGTTTTTACACGGCCTCGGTCGGGAGCCGACGGTCGCCTAAGGGTGGGAAGCGGTCGTTGCGCCGTGGTGAGTGGACCGATGCATAATCAGGTTCGGAAGTGGCGACGCAGCAGGACAAGCGAAATAGAAACAATGACCGCTGTAGTGATAGCCGCGAATGTTCCAGCGATTAGCGTCTGACTGATAGCTTCGCCTATGCCGACCGGGCGGAAGCCACCAGTATCGTCCGGGACGCTATGGTTGCCAAAATTCATTCGCCCAGCAACGAATGTGGTCCAGAGAAACACGCCCACGACAACACAGATCGCGTCCAAAACATCGTCGACGCCGAGGGCCGTCGCGAGCAAGGCAAATAAAGCCCCGATCACGATGGGTCCGACAAGCAGCATTAGGATGCGTCTCATAAGCCTGACGGTAGCGCGAAACTCATGGTCCGCAATGGGTCGAAAGCGGCCCGTCGCCTAGGGGTGGGAAGCGGACCTTCGTTTGGGCAGTAGGACTCGGTTCGCTACCGTTCCCGTATCGCCATAACAGCAGCGATGAGCAGGACCACGACAACCGGCCCTCCCAGCCCCACCCAAAACCAAGGGCTGATGGCTACTGGATTGATAAGCCAGTTTCCGAACTGCCAGACCATCCAAGCACCCACCGCTACATACAGCAGGCGTTTGAACATTGTGGACGGGCTCGAATTCTTGACCATTCTAGCGGCTCTGAGTTTCTCAAGAATGTATGCGGACGCGAGCATCCGCTTGGGGTCGAAAGCGGAAGCGGGCGTCGCGGCAGCAAGCGGACACTGCAGGCACGGGCCGGGACTTGAACCCGGCGTCTTCAGGGCGAACCTGATGCACTCTCCAGTTATGCTACCGCGCCTGAGAGAAGCATGCCGTGGGGTTGGATGTCCGCACAGGGTCGGGAGCGGTCTGCAGGTTCAGGATGGACAGCTGGCGATCGGGCTCCACGCCTCCACCACCCTTCGCCTGCGGCTTCGGATGGTCCCCCTCCCCACGGCGTGGGCAGGAGACGTCGCCGCTAACCCTCCAGCACCACCTCAAACCCCGCATAGATCATCCGCTTGCCGTCCCACGGCGGTTCGCCGCCCATCATGCGCGCGTCCTGCATCACCTTTTCCCAGCCGGCGTCGCGCGCGGCCCGGTCGGGCCAGGTGATCCAGCCGACCGCGACGGTCTCGCCGTCCTGCAGGGCGACGGCGCGCCTGAAGTCGGTGAGCTTGCCGTCCGGGACGTCCTCGCCCCAGCATTCCGTGACCGACAGGGCGTCGTGTTCCTTGAAGAGGGGCGTCTGGCGGCGGGAGTGCTCCAGCCAGGCGGCCTTGTTGGCCGTGGGCACCGGGAGGACGACGATGTCGACGAAAGGCATTCCTGATGTTCCGCTGTGGGGGCTAACGCTCGCGACGCGGTCGCTCGCTGCTTGAGCCCGGGTTCGAGGAGGAGAGTAGGGGCCGGGCGAACGGGACGGCAAGGTGCAGCCTCTCGTTCCGCCTGACCCGCGTTCCGCCAATAGACAGCGGCCCTGTCGCGCGGCATCCTCGGCCCGTCGCCTGCGAGGAGGGCCGCCATGTTCAACCTGGGCTATCTGAAACGCCGCATGGGTCAGTACGCCGCCCTCTGGGTCGGCGGCTTTCTGCTGAGCGGCGCGGCCATATTGATGGGCTTGCTGGCCGCGGATCTGATCGTCGCGATCGACTGGGTCCTGCCGGTACTGCTGGGCGCGACGGGGCTGGCGCTCGGGGTCGGGCTGGTGCTGAGCCTGCTGTCGGCGGAGACGCTGGGAACCAAGCTGGCGGTGCTGCTGCTGGCGGTTCTGTTGGCCCTGCCGCTGCTATGGGCACCGGTCTCGGCGGCGGTGGCGATCGCCTTCTTCGCCGACCGCTCGATCGAATATTCCGAGACCTATGCCGCCTTCCAGATCGGGGTGTCCCGGGTTCTGTTCCCGATCAGCCAGGCGATGGGACAGGCCGATCTGTTCGGCTGGGTCTGGACCGCGTTCCAGTGGGTGTCGACCGTGGTCGGCTTCTTCTCCGCCCTGGCCAATATCTGGCCGGCGATCCGTCGCCTGCTGGGCCCGGAGCCGGTCACCGAGGGCTGAGGCCGTCGCGTCAGGCCAGGATGTCGAGCAGGCTTCCGTACATCTCGTCGGCAGTTTTCAGGACCGCGACATTGGCCTTGAACGCCGTCTCGGCGGTCATGCGTTCGACCGTCTCGCCCGCCAGATCGGCGAACGGATCGGCGGCCGTGCGGGCGGCGCTGGCGGCGAAGCGCTCGGTGGCTCCGGCGATTCCGGAGGCGGCGATGGCGAAGGCCTGCATGGGGCGGCTCCGGACGAGGGAGACCGACTATCGGGCTGCGGCCCTTTCCCGATCGCTGACAGTCATGGTGAACGACGCCGGCTTGACCGCGGGGCGGGGCGGGGAGAGGCTGTCTCCATGACCAACCAGCCCGCGCCCGGCGAACGCTATCCGTCGTTCGACGCCTTCTATCCCTACTATATCCACGAGCATTCCAACCGGACGTGCCGCCGGATCCATATCGTCGGGTCGGCGCTGGTGCTGGTGATTGTCGGGGTGGCGATCGTGACGCTGAACCCCTGGTGGCTGCTGGCCATGCCGGTGGTCGGCTACGGCTTTGCCTGGGTGGGCCATTTCTTCTTCGAGAAGAACCGGCCGGCGACGTTTCAGTATCCGCTGTGGAGCCTGATGGGCGACTGGCGCATGTTCTTCGAGACGGTCAGCGGCAAGCGGAAATTCTAGGCTGTCAGAATCCGCGCCGTCGCCGCCAGCATTTGCGGGTCGCGGCCTTCGGCGATGTCGCGCGCGCTGGTTGCGACGGCGATGTCCGGCTCGATCCCCGCGTCGGGCTGGGGTGTTTCCGGGAAACTGGCGATCAGGGGCAGGTCGACCTCGAACCCTGACGCGGGCAGGCGCAGGAAGAAGAAGGCCCCACCGTTGATGCCGCGGCGGTTGCCGCCGGTGGTCTGGCCCAGAAGCGTCGCGAGGCCGTAGTCCTTGACGGTCTGCGCGAACTGGAAGGTGGCGGAACTGTTCGAGGCGTCGCACAGGATCACCACGGGACCGCGGAAGCGCCGGCCCTGCGGTCGCAGCACAGTCCCGGATTCCGCGCTGTCGTCATAGCGGGTCAGGCGATACAGGCCGCGCTCGTCGGGCCCAACGGCCTGATCGCCCCAGTCGAGGAAGCTGCGATCCCATGTGTCGAGGTAGGGATGCAGGGTCTCGGGCGCGCGGCGGTAGCGGGTCCAGCGCTCGTCGGCCGGCAGGGCGAGGTCGCGGTCGAGCAGCCGGCTGAGGATCAGGTTGCCGCAGTCCAGACCGCCCTCATTGCCGCGCAGATCGACGATCAGACCGCGCGCGCCGTCGGCGGTCAGGCCGTCCATGGCCTGACCCAGCCATGCCTCCCAGCCGAAGTCGGAGTTGTACAGCGCCCAGCCGGGCATGGTCAGACGGGCGATCCCGTCAGAGTCCTGATCCAGCGTCCAGGGATTGGCGTCGGGCGCCGGGTCGGCGGCGGGGGCCATGGCGGCCTTTCGCTCGGCCAGTGTCAGCAGGCCAGCGTGGACGATGCGTCCGTCCGACAGGGTGAAGGCCGCCGTTTCGGACAGGCCGGGCAGGATCAGGGGCAGGTGGATGTCGAAGGCCTCAAAGCGGTCTTCGCCGCGCATCTCCATCAGGCTGACGCGCTTGCCGTCATTGCCGCCGTCGGCGCGGGCCAGCGGGATCAGGGCGGCCAGCAGCGCGCTGGTCGGGGTTCCGTTGATGGCGGCGATCCCGGTGCCGCGCGGGAAGGCCTGTTCGGCGCTGTCGTCACGGGTGACGACCATGGTCCCGGCGATCCATCGGAAGCGGAAGGGGACGAGTGCCCGCCCCGGATACATCTGCGCCACTGTGGCGTCGGAGCTGTTGAACGGGCTGGGAAAGGTGTGGCCGCAGCGGACGGCCGCGGTGACGCGCGTCAGGGCCAGCAGACGGTCCTGGAACGAACCGGGCGTGCTCCATGCGGCGTCGAGGCCGGCGAACCGGTCGGCCATCTGCGCGGGCGTGTTGTAGCGATACAAGCCCGGATGCATCGTCTCCCACGCGTGGCGCAGGATGGCGATGTCGCCGCGCAGGTCGCCGGGTGACGCCTGCGCGAGGGCGGGCGACGAAGCGGCGGCGAGGGCGAGGCCGCCCGAGAGCTGGAACAGGCGACGGCGGGACAGGGGATGCATGGGGAGACTCCGCAACGGACGCCGTCAGACTGGAGGAGGGGTTCCGTCGGCGCGCCTCAACTTCGGTTCGGGCGGCGAAAAGTCATGATCTGAGGCCTGACGCCGGTACTGCGAAGGGGCCATGCCGAAGCGTGCGCGGAAGGCGCGGTTGAAGCTGGCCTTTGAGGCAAAACCCATGTCGAAGGCGAGGTCCAGCAGGTCGGCACCGGGCCGTTCACCCAGGGCTTCGGCCACCCCCTCGGCTCGAAGGCCGTTGACGAAGGCCGAGAAATTCATTCCGAGGCCGAGGTTGATTGCGCGTGAAACCCGGCCCGTGTTGGTTCCCAGCAGGCGGGCGAGGCCGGGCAGACTGAGAGCAGGCTCGCGCCACCATCCGGCTTGGCGCGTGCGGCGCTCAATCTCGCGACCGACGGCGGCCCAGTCGCGCTCGGCGGGCGGCGCGGGGGCCTCGATGGAGAGGGGTTCGAAGCGCAGACCGGCGTGGCGCCAGCCCTCGACGCCGAGCGCGAGACCGATGACGCCGAAGGCAAGGTGCAGCCAGAAGAATTCGAAATAGTCAAAGCGCCCGGTCGCGACCTGCCATGCTTGCCACGCAATCCAGAACAGGGTGGCGGTGCCCATCGCCGCCAGCACCCGCGCCAGCCAGCGGGCGGCGAAGCGGTCGTCATCGCTGCGTTGATCGGCCAGGCCAGCGCGATAGGCGCGCAGCAAACCCAGTGCGGCGAGGGAGTAGCTGACCAGTCCGGCGCTCACGCCAAGGGAGACGATGTTTGTTACCCACGGCCCGTCGACCCGTTCAGCCCACGCCATCTTCCGCTCGAAGGGCAGCAGGAAGGCGAGGCTGAGATAGGTGAGTTGGGCGAAGCCCGGCCCGAGGTGCCACCACCAGTGTACCGGAGGCCGGCCTTGCACGAGGGCGTGGGTGTAGCCGTAGAGCAAGGGCGCGAGGAACAGGGGCAGGGCGAGGGGGGCGAAGGTCAGCCCCATCCAGGCGTCATAGAAGCCCGCAAAGCCGATGGTGTAGGGCGTCATTACGCCCGCCAACACCAGCAGGAAGGCCGCGAGAATACGGTTGGCCGTGCGGTTGCGGGACTGAAGCGCCAAGGCACCGGCAAGCGTCAGGATCTGCACGCTGAGCAGTAGCAGCAGTGCCGTCCGCCAGCCGAAAACCAGTTGCGCATCCCCCATGCGGAGGAGGCTAGCCCGTCGGCGTCATCGGGAGAATGGCCTAGTTCGAGCCGGCGTTGTTTGCGGCCGAGGCCATCTGGGTCGTCTGGCTGGGCAGGTTGTCCCACGACGGAGGGCAGCCTTCGAAGCGACCGGCGTCGACGAGGGTCAGGCGGCGCTGGTTGAAGCGCATGGCCGGAGACATCGAGCCGCGGCCGTGGCCGGTATAGAGGTCGACCTTCTGGCCCTTGATCGCGCCGCCGGTGTCCGAGGCATACCAATAGCCGTCGTGGACGGCCCCGTCGGGCATCCGCATGCCGACCGTCTCGGGAATGAACAGGCGGGTGCGACGCGGGATGTAGCGCGGGTCCGTGGCGATGGTGCGCATGGCGATCGGCCGGCAACCCAGGCTGTCGTTGCCCGTCGCGCCGCCGCCGCCTGCATGGTAGAGATTGACCCGCGCGGTCCAGTCGGCACCTTCGGCCATCAGGGCCTGCTGTTCGGGGCTGAGCATGCTCGTGCCGCTGTCGGAACCTTCATCGCTGGCGGCGGTTGATACGGCAGCCCGATCGGCGGCGACAGCCGCTTCGTAGGACACCGGATCCCCGGCGGCGGGGAAGGCCATCGCCCACATGAGGGCGAGCGCAGCGGCAGTGCCGAGCATGAATTAACTCACGGAATCACCGGCCCCTGACGCGTCCGGCGGCTGGCTTGTCCGTCTCAAATGTGGCGAAAACCAGTCAAGCGTGGCCGGGTGCGACCACCTGTCCGCCTTTCCGGTGGATAAGCGGACCTTGTGATGGTTGAGCGGAATCTCGTTTGGCCAACGCGGTGAAACCTGTAAGCTGTATTCGCAGATCAGAAACACTTTGCTGGGGCCAGATGCTTACTGTCTATGGCGATATTCGTTCCGGCAACTGTTTGAAGGTCAAGTGGTTGCTGGACTGGCTCAAGCGTGATTATCGCTGGGTCGAAACAGATGTCACGGTCGGTGCGACGCGCAGGCCGGAATTCCTGGCCCGGAATCCCGCCGGACAGGTCCCCGCCGTGGTGCTGGAGGACGGCCGGGTGCTGGCCCAGTCCAATGCGATCATCGGCTTCCTTGGCGAGGAGACGGCCTTCATTCCCGGGGATCCGTATGACCGGGCGCGGATGTACGAATGGCTCTTCTGGGAACAGTACAGCCACGAACCCTACATCGCCGTGGCGCGGTTCCAGCGACTGCTGGGCGGCAAGCGGGCGGACGAGATCGAGCCGCGTCTGATGGAGCGCGGCCATGCGGCGCTTGCCCGGATGGAGGTGGCGCTGACCGGAGCGGACTGGCTGGTCGGAGATGGGCCGACGCTCGCGGATCTGGCGCTGGTCGCCTACACGCGGGTGGCGCACGAGGGGGATTTCGACCTGTCGCCCTATCCTTCGGTCCGGGGTTGGATCGGGCGGGTGGAAGGGGCTTTCGGGATTTAGAACCCCTCTCCCATTGGGAGAGGGGCAGGGGTGAGGGGTTCGGTCGAGGCCGTTTCGTACCGTAACCCCTCACCCTTTCGCGCAAGGACGACGGCTTCGCCGCCGTGCGCTCAAGCCCTCTCCCGCCGGGAGAGGTATTCGGTAAGATGACCCTCATGCGCGACCATCCCTGCCAGCCCCTGACCGGCTACGGTTCCATCGACGACGCCGAGCGGATCGAGCGGGTGACGGCCTTTCGCGCGCTCATGGCCGGGCGGCGCACGGTGCGTGACTTCTGTGACCGGCCCGTGCCGCGCGACGTGGTCGAACAGGCCATCCTGACGGCGGGCTCGGCACCCTCAGGGGCCAACCACCAGCCGTGGTTCTTCAGCGTGATCGAAAGCGCTGAGGCCCGCACCCGCATTCGCCAGGCCGCCGAGGCCGAGGAACGGGAGTTCTATGCGACCAAGGCACCGCAGGAATGGCTGGACGCCCTTGCGCCGTTGGGCACCGATCCCGACAAGGGCTTTCTGGAGACGGCACCCGTGCTGATCGCCATCTTCGGTCAGAAGCGCGGCGGACCGAACCCCGGCGACGACCGCAAGAACTACTATGTCCCCGAGAGCGTCGGCATCGCCACAGGCCTTCTGATCGCGGCCCTGCATTCGGCGGGGCTGGCGACCCTGACGCATACGCCCGCGCCCATGACCTTTCTCGCCGACATCTGTGGACGACCGGCTTCGGAGAAGCCGTTCCTGCTGCTGGTGGCGGGTCATCCCGCGGCGGATGCGACCGTGCCGACCGCGGCCCTGGTCAAGAAGCCGCTGGACGCCATCGCAGCGTGGATTTAACCCGACCCATCCCCTTTGTCCGGATGTCCGTCATGAAGCGTCTCGCCGTCGCCCTCGCCGCCCTGACCCTTGGAGTCGCCGTCGTGACGACGCCCGCAGTCGTGTCCGCCTGGGGCAATACCGGCCACCGGTTGATCGGGGTCGCCGCCGTGCGCGGCCTGCCCGATGAACTCCCCGCCTTCCTGCGCACGCCCGGCGCGGCGGCCGAAGTCGGGGAACTGTCGCGCGAGCCCGACCGCAGCAAGGGCGGGGGACAGCCGCACGACCGCGAGCGCGACACGGCCCATTTCGTCGACATGCTGGACGATGGCCGGATCATGGTCGCGCAGGGACCGTCGATCGACGCCTTGCCGCGGCTCAAGTCGGAATATGACGCCGCCCTGATCGCGGCGGGCAGCGATGTCGATGACGCCGGCTATCTGCCCTATGCCATCATGGACGGCTACCAGCAGCTGGTCCGCGACTTCGCCTCCTGGCGCGTTCTGTACGCCGCCGAGGCGCGAGAGCGCGATCCGGGCAAGCGCGCCTGGTACCGCGAGGACCGCATCCGCCGCGAGGCCCTGATCCTGCGCGACATGGGCTACCTCGGCCACTACGTCGGCGACGGCTCGCAGCCTCACCACACGACGATCCACTACAACGGCTGGAACCGTGACACGCCGAACCCGCAAGGCTTCACGACCTCGCGCCAGACCCACGGTGCCTTTGAAGGGGCTTTCACCTCGCGGGTGGCGCGGCTGGATACGGTCGAGGCGGCGATGGCCGCCCCGGCGCTGGACGGCTTCGACCTGCGGGCGCGCGTGCCGGCCTACCTCCGGGCGACCCTCACGCAGGTGACGCCCTTCTATGTGCTGGAGAAGGCTGGCGGGTTCACCGAGAGCGACGCGCGGGGCGGAGCCTTTGCGACGGCGCGACTGGCGGCAGGTGCGTCGGAGCTGCGGGACCTGTTCATCCTCGCCTGGCGGGACTCGGCGGACGACGCGATCGGCTGGCCGGCGGTCAAGGTCAATGAGGTCGAGGCCGGCACCGCCGATCCGTGGCTGGCCATGTACGGCGAGGACTGATTGGCCGAGCCCGCCGAAGCCCTGATGGCCCTGGCCTCGCGTCTGCGCGCGGCGGGGCGGGCGGACGAGGCGGCGCAGGCCTATCGCCAGCTGCTGGCGATCCGCCCCGACCTGCCTGACAGCTGGTTCAACCTGGCCCTGATGGAGCGCCAGAGCGGGCGGTTCGAGGCGGCGTTGAACGCCTATGCCGAGGCGCTGAATCGCGGCGTCTCGGGGCCGGAAGAGGCGTGGCTGAACCGCGGCGTGATCCACGCCGACGATCTGGCGCGGCCCGATCTGGCGCAGACGGATCTTGAGGCGGCGCTGGCGGTCGCGCCCGACTGGCTGCCGGCGTTGCTGAACCTCGGAAATCTGCACGAGGACATGGGGCGGCGCGAGGCGGCGGCGGAATCCTATGCGCGGGCTCTGGCCGTCGCGCCGGGGCATCCGGTGGCGCTGGCGCGATCGGCGGGTCTGGCGCCACTGACCGGGCTGGACGATCCGGTGATCGCGGACCTGCGGGCGGCGGTCGCACAGCCGGGTCTGCACGTCAGCGACCGGGCGGAGCTGGGCTTCGCGTTGGGCCGCGCGCTGGATCAGGTCGGCGCGTATGACGACGCCTTCGCCGCCTACGCCGCCGCCAATGCCGACAGCCGGGCCACGGACCCCGCGGGCGGGCGCTATGACCGGGCGGGGCATGAGGGGTTCATCGACAGTCTGATCGCAGCCTTTCCCGAACCCGCCGCGCCGGTCGCAGACGCGGGCAAGGCACCGATCTTCATCTGCGGTCTGTTCCGGTCGGGCTCGACACTGGTCGAGCAAATCCTCGCAGGGCACAGCCGGGTCACTGGCGGCGGCGAGTTGGGTCTGGTCCCTGGTCTGGCGCGGGCGATCGCGGGCTATCCGCAGGCTATGGCGACCGCCGGCGCGGACTCCCTCGCGCAGCTCCGGGGCCTCTATCTCGGCGGGCTGAAGACGGCGCGGCCGGACGCGGATGTGGTCACTGACAAACGGCCCGACAATTTCCTGCACATCGGCCTGATCAAGGCGATGTTCCCGGACGCCCGCATCGTTCACACGGTGCGCGAGCCCCTGGACGTGATCCTGTCCAACTGGTTCCTGCATCTGGATCGGTCGATGGGCCATGCGCTGGATCTCGAGGACCTGGCGCACTGGCATGGCCAGTATGTCCGGCTGATGCGGCACTGGAAGACGCTGTACCCCGATATTCTGGACCTCGACTACGACGCCCTGGTCGCCGACCCACGGCCTGCGGTGGAGCGGTTGCTGGCGTATTGCGGGCTCGACTGGGAAGAGGCGGTGCTGGACTTCCACAAGGCCGCGGCGCCGGTGCGGACCGCCAGCGTCTGGCAGGTGCGCGAACCGCTGTATCAACGCTCGTCGGGGCGGTGGCGGAACTATGAGCAGCATCTGGACGGGGTGCGGGCCGCGCTCAAGCCCTGATCCTCCGCCGTTACCGGGTCCGGTCGGCAGGGAAGCGGTTCATCACAACGAACACAACGGGGTCACAACGGACACGACGGGACCGGCAAGGCGTTTAGATGCGACGCCTTGGTCGCCCGTCGCGGGATTGCGGCTTCGCCGCCGTGCATTGTCTCAGCGAGGGGTTCGGGTCTGTGATCCTCTCAGGACCCATTGTGTCCGTTGTGACCCCGTTGTGTTCGTTGTGATGAACCAGC
>VFBG01000207.1 GCA_006515835.1 bacterium
GGATAGAAAGCACCGCCCGCAAGCACCGTGCCCAGCTGGATCAGTTCTCCGACAACCAGCAGGCCGAAGGCGAGACGGGCGAGCTTCACGCCGTTCTCAGCCGAACAGCGTCTGGTACATCGCCATCGAGGTCAGCATCGGCAGCGACAGCAGCAGATTGGTCCGGCTGGCCAGCATGGCGACCCGCGCCGCCTTCGCCTTCACATCATCCGCGGCCGGCACGATGCCGAGGGCGCGCTTCTGGTTCGGCCAGATGATGCCCCAGACGTTGAGGAACATGATGATTGCCAGCCAGATGCCGATCCCCAACAGCGCAAACTGTTGGTCGCCCTCGACCAGTCCCCCGGCGAAGCCGAAGCTGAGGACCTCAGCGGCATAGGCGTGACCGCGCGCCAGCATGATGCCCAGCCCGGCCAGCACCGTCACCAGCGCCGACCAGCGGAACCAGAACAGGGCCTCGGGTGCGATATGCTTGCCAATGGCGGGTTTCAGCTCGGCCGGGATGTTCGGCATGACGCGGATCTGGACGAAGTTGAAATAGTACAGCAGGCCGATCCACAGGATTCCGGACACGACGTGTACCCAGCGCAGCGCCGCCTGCCAGAAGCTCTGGTCGAAGCCGCCGGGCGCGATGCGCCCGAATGAGAGGATCATCACGCCAGCGAGCACGAGGCTCAGCAGGAAGGTGGTGCGAAAGTTGGAAAGCAGCTTGCCCATGGTCCGCCCCTCCCCGGGCGCTTCAGGAACGCCGCGCGCCCGACGGGGCGGCGCGACTCATTGAACCGGCACCATAGCGCCGCCGGTCTGCGACAAAAACCGAAGAACTGTAGGGGCTTTCGCCGCCCCTACGGCCGGCTGGCCATCCCCAGCTTTATCGGCTTGGCCTCGTCGGCCGCACCGCCGCGCTTCACGCCCCACAGCAGGATGATCGGCGCGCCGACATAGATCGACGAATAGGTGCCGCAGACGATGCCGAACATCAGGGCGATCGAGAAGCCGAACAGGGCCGGGCCGCCGAAATAGGCCAGAGCCGCCAGCACCATCACGGCGGTGAAGCCGGTGATGATGGTTCGGGTCAGGATCTCGTTGATGGTCAGGTCGATGACCTCACGCAACGGCATCTGCTTGTACTTGCGCAGGTTCTCGCGAAGGCGGTCGAACACGACGACGGTGTCGTTCATCGAATAGCCGATGACGGTCAGGATGGCCGCGACCATGTTCAGGCTGAACTCCAACCGCATCAGCACGATCAGTCCGAACACCAGGATCACGTCATGCAGCAGGCCGGCCACGGCGCCGAGCCCGAACTGCGGCTCGAACCGGAACCAGATATAGGCGAACATCAGCAGAATGGCCGCGCCAAGGGCCAGCAGGCCGGAGGTGAACAGCTCGCCCGAGACCTTGGATCCGACCACGCTGACGCCGGAATAGGCGACCTCACCAACGGCGCCGGTGATGGCGGCCTGCACTCGCTCGACCACACGGGCCTGTGGCTCATGGCGAACGGCCTCAAGGTCGAGCGCCTGCCCGCCGGGCTTGGTCAACTCCATCACGGCGCCGCCGCGGAAGTCGATGCCCATGTTCAGGCCGGGTTTGAACACGCCGACCAGGGACGCGAGCACGAGCACCGTCGACAGGATCGCGGCGTATTTGGCGAACGAAACGAACTTCAGGTTCGTCTTGATCGGCAGGACTTTGATGAGGGGCCACCAGGACATCGCCATCACTCCGCGATCGGCAGTTTTTTGGGTTTGGCGATCTTCAGCCACCAGGCCAGACCGACCTGGGCCACCAGCACCGCCGACAGCATCGAGGTGAACACCCCGATGGTCAGGGTCCAGGCAAAGCCCCGCACAGGGCCGGCACCGAAGATGAACATGATCAGTGCCGCAACCAGGGTGGTCAGGTTGGCGTCGACGATCGTGCCCATGGCCTTGTTGAAGCCGGCGTCCAGCGAGGCGATGACGGATCGTCCAGCCCGCGCCTCGTCGCGCATCCGCTCATAGATCAGCACGTTGGCGTCCACCGCCACGGCGAAGGTCAGGATCAGACCCGCGATGCCCGGCAGTGTCAGGGTCGCCCCCGTCATGGACATGGCGGCCACGATCAACAGGCCGTTCAACAGCAGGCCTATCACCGAGATTCCGCCGAACAGGAAGCCGTAGGCCGCCAGCATGAACACCACGATGATGATGAAGCCGATCATGGTCGACAGCGCGCCGGCCGCGACCGCGTCTGCGCCCAGTTCGGCGGTCACCGTCCGACGCTCCTCGACCTTCAGTGGCGCTGGCAGGGCGCCGCCGTTCAGCAGGTTCACCATTTCCGAGGCCTGCTCGATGGTGAAGCTGCCCTCGATGATGCCCGAACCGCCGGTGATGGCGCTGTTGATCCGCGGAGCCGAGATCACCTTGCCGTCCAGGATGATGGCGAAAGGCCGACCGATGTTGGCCGCGGTCGCCTCGCCGAACCGGCGCGCGCCGGCCCCGTCGAAGCGGAAGCCGATGGCGGTCTGGTTGTTCTGGTCCGAGGTCACCTCGGCCTTGGTCAGGTTCTCGCCCGACACCAGCACCCGGCGCTTGACCAGATAGACGGCCTGACCGGAATCCGGTGCGCCGGGGATCAGTTCCGAGTCGGGCGGCACCGCGCCGGCTATGGCTTCCTGGATCGAGTTCTCGACATCGACCATCTGGAAGGTCAGCTGCGCTGTCTGTCCGATGACGCGTTCCAGCTGGGCCGGATCGCTCTCGCCGGGAGCCTGGACAACAATACGGTCGGCGCCCTGACGCGTGATCGACGGTTCGCGCGTGCCGAGGCTGTCGATCCGGCGGCGCACCACCTCGATCGACTGGGTCACCGCATCAGAGGCCATCGAGGCCATGGCCTGTTCGGTGAAGACATAGCGGATGCGATCCGTGCCCTGGCGCTGGATGGTGCGGTCAACCGCCGGACCGGCATTGGTGTTGATCAGGCCGCGCATCGACTGCAGGGCCAGTTCCATCTGCGACGGATCGGCCAGGGTGACGACCACGCCGGACGGATCCCGCGCAACGCTGAGCACCCCGACCCGGGCCTCGGCCAGCACCGTGCGGGCGTCTTCGCCGAGGTTGCCCAGCCGCTTTTCGCGCATGGCCGGAACATCGACTTCCAGCAGCAGGTAGGACCCGCCCTGCAGGTCGAGCCCGAGGTTCAGCCCGCTCTTCGGCAGCCAGCCGGGCAGCGCCTCGCGCTGTTCGGCGGTCAGGGCGTTCGGATAGCTGAACAGCAGGCCGAACAGCAGTGACAGGACAAGAAGGACGACCTTCCAGCGCGACAGATGGATCATGCGGGCGTCCCCGGACCTTTCAGGACGGTATCAGGACTTGGCGATGGTCTTGGTGTCGTTGGCGGCCACCGCTGTGCGGTCGCGCACCTGGGTAATCATCTGCTTGACCACCGCGACATTCACGCCCTGGGCGATCTCGACCATGGCCTGATCGGCCTCGACGCGGGTGACCTTGCCGATCATGCCGTTCGACAGAACCACCGTATCGCCGCGCTTCAGGCCGGCGACCAGCGCCTGATGGGCCTTCATCGCCTTCTGCTGCGGACGGATCAGCATGAAGTAGAACAGGATGATCATAAGTTCCGTCACGATAGTCTCCGCAGTCGTCTGGGACCGCTCAGGGCGGCCCTTGAAAATGAGGCGCGGAAACTAGGGTGCGCCGTCACACATTGCAACGAGACGTGTGTCCGCCGCGTCTCTTTGCGCTATCGCGGCAACACAGTCAGCGGATCGACGGCCACGGGCTGGTCGCCACGCATCCGCCAGGTCTCGAAATGGATCGAGGGCCGACCGTCGCCGGCGGTGTTGCCGACGGTGCCGATCTGCTGGCCGGCGCGGATGTCGTCGCCGTCCCGGACCACCGCCGTGCCCAGATGGCCATAGACCGAGCGCCAGCCGTCGCGATGCACGACCAGCACCGTCAGTCCCTGCCCCGCCAGATCGTCGCCGACGTAGCCGACCCGGCCGGCCGCTGCAGCGCGGACGTCGGTCCCCGCCGCCGCGCCGATATTGACCCCGTTATTCCGCTCGCCCAGCCCGACCGGCCCGAACCGCCGCAGGATGTCGCCGCGCACCGGCCAGTCCAGCCCGGCCGTGCTGGCGACAGGCGCGGGCTGCGCGCAGGCGGAGGCGGAGGGGGCGTCCCCTCTTCCGGCACAAAGACCCCGCTGGGCGACGGCCCGGTGGCGTAGGGGTCCCCGCCGATATCGACGGCGCTGGACGGCAGGATGATCCTCTGGCCGGGATTGATCGCCGCGCGGGGTCCCAGATTGTTCAGGTCGATCAGCGTCTGCACCGGCGTCTGGAAACGCCGGCCGATGCCGGAAATGGTGTCGCCGGGCTGGATCTCATAGGCCGCGCCGGCCGCGACGGCTCCGCCCGAACGCGCGGGCGGTGGCGGGGCTTCGAACCCATCAGAGGCCGGACCGGCCGCGGGCATTTCAGCGGGCGCATAGCGCGGGCCGGTGTTGATCGGCGACCCAAGGGCCCCGCCCTCGATCTCGGCCACGGGAGCTGTGATCGGCGGCGGCGCCTCACGGGCGGGATCGGTCGGACCGCGCACGCCTTCTCCGCTGGGGATAGGCGCAGTCGGATAGGCCGGCTCCCGCGAAGGCGGCGGCGCGTCGCCGGCGTAAATTCCATAGCGCGGCTCGGTCGGATAGCTGGCGCAGGCCGCCAGCGTCGTCACGGCGCCCAGCACCGCCAGAGCCCTGATCGCGAATCGAATCGTCATGCCATCTCCCGCCGCTCGGTCGCCGCCCCGGTGTGCCCCGACCGTCGCTCCAAGCCAACCCGTCAAAGGGCGCCAAAGTTGGGCGCGAAGGTTAACGGAGGCGAGGTGGCTAGTGGCTAGTGGCTAGTGATTGCAGCACGACTGTCCGCGGAAGGGCGGCGCCGACGGAGCTTTCGCTCCGGCGTCGGCCAACCACTAACCACTAGCCACTAG
>VFBG01000208.1 GCA_006515835.1 bacterium
GACCTGTGGTTTAAGTCCCTGGAGTCATTCAAGGAAAACCTACCCGGAAGGGGAATTGCCCCACCCCAAGAGGTGGGGCTGCGTCACTATGCCTCCCTGATCCCGTTCAGGAAGCGATCGACCTCGGCCCGCAGTGTCCCGGCCTGCTGTTGCAGGGCTTCGACGGCGCCGAGCACGTCGCGGGCGGCGCGGTCGGTCACCTGAATGGTTTCGGACACGCCGGTGATGGTCTCCAGCACGAAATTGGTCCCGGTGGCGGCATCGTCGATGTTGCGGGCGATCTCCTGGGTCGAGGCCCCCTGCTTTTCGACCGCGGCGGCGATGGTGGTCGAAATGCCGTCCATGGACGAGATGGTGGTGCCGATGCCGCGAATGGCCCGCACCGTCAGGTCGGTTTCCTGCTGGATGGTCGAGACCTGGGTCGAGATGTCCTCGGTGGCGCCGACGGTCTGCCGGGCGAGGTTCTTGACCTCGGACGCCACCACGGCGAAGCCCTTGCCGGCCTCTCCCGCCCGTGCCGCCTCGACGGTGGCGTTGAGCGCCAGCAGATTGGTCTGTTCGGCGATGCCGGTGATCATCTCGATGATCTCGCCGATCTTCTCGGCGGCTCCGGCCAGCCCCTGGACGCGGGTGTTGACCGAGGCGGCTTCCCTGGTGGCCGAGGCGGCCACCTGATTGGAACGGCCGACCTGCTGGGCGATCTCGTTGATGGAGGATGCCAGTTCCTCGGCGGCGGCGGCGACCATGCGGACGTTCTGGTTGGCCTCGCTGGCCTGCCCGGCGGCGGCGTTGGCCCGGTCCAGGGCGTGGTCGGCCGACTCGACCATGCCGCGCGCGGCTTCGGTCATCTGGTGCGCCGACGAGGCGACGGCATCGAGCACCGCCGTCACCGTCCGGTCGAAACTGGCGATCAGATCCTCCAGCCGGTGCATGCGCTCCTCGCGGGCGCCGGCGGCGGCGCGGGCCTCGACCTCCATCTGCTGCTTGGCGACGGTATTGTCCTTGAACACCTGGACGGCACGGGCGATGTCGCCGATTTCATCCAGCCGGTCCAGTTCCGGAACATTCACCGAGACGTCGCCACGGGCCAGATTGTTCATGCGGTGGGTCATGTCACCGATGGGATCGGCGATGATATGCCGCAGAATGGCGCGCACGCCGAGCACGGCGAAGATGGTGGCGACCAGGCCCCCGACCATCAGCCAGATCAGCACGGTGTTGAGGCGGGCCTCGGATTCCGTGGTGGACAGCGACGACGACAGCACGGCGATGACGTCGCCGTCATTCATGCCCATGCCGCCATGGCAGGCGTGGCAGACCTCGTCCTTGGCGCCCTCGGTGACGCCCAGCACGATGGGCAGCGAGTAGCGGTAGAAGCCATCGACGAAACGGCCGACAGCCGCCTTCGATTCCACCGCCTCGCGGTCGATATCGTCCTTGGGCAGCTTGGGGAGCCGGTCGGGCTCGACATCCTTCATATGGGCCACGACCTTGGGGCCCCAGGCGCTCCAGACCTTGCCGGGATAGTGGATGTTGCGGCTGTCGAACCAGTTGTTGAAAACGGCGATGCCGATGTTTTCCGCATCCTCGGGCCGCTTGGCCATGACGTTCTGAATCAGGGCGTGCAGCGACGTCATCTCATTGGCCGACAACTGCTGGAGCTGCCGTTCCATCTCGGTCCGCTCGAAGCGGGCGATGGTGAAAACGACTGTCACGATGAGGGCGACTACGCCCAACCCGACGATAACCATGAAGCGGCTGGACAGCCGCATATTGCGCCATGTGTGCGACACGGATACTCCGTCCGTCGATGCGACCGGCCACGCCCGGTCGCGGCGCCCAAATTACCCCGGCGAAAGACTATTACGGAACCAGGAAAAAGAATACTCCTTACCACCTCCGGAACAGGAGAAATCGCGGCCCCTTTCCCATTCCGCCGGGAAAGGGGCCGCCTTGATCAGGCCCGGACCAGGGCGTCGTAATCGGCGATCAACTGCTTGGTGATGTCGCCCGGCGTGAAGCTATAGGGACCGATCTCGCGCACCGGCGTCACCTCGGCGGCGGTGCCGGTCAGGAAGCACTCGGTCGCCTGGGTCATTTCCTCGGGCATGATCGGCCGCTCCACCACCGCGATGCCGCGTGCCTTGGCCAGATCGATGACGGTCTGGCGGGTGATGCCGTTGAGGAAGCAATCGGGC